>NZ_FMAY01000031.1 GCF_900094925.1 Kosakonia oryzendophytica
GCTTAGAGGCTTTTCCTGGAAGCAGGGCATTTGTCACTTCAGCACCGTAGTGCCTCGTCATCACGCCTCAGTGTTAAAGTGAACCGGATTTACCTGGAACACACACCTGCACGCTTAAACCGGGACAACCGTCGCCCGGATGACATAGCCTTCTCCGTCCCCCCTTCGCAGTAACACCAAGTACAGGAATATTAACCTGTTTCCCATCGACTACGCCTTTCGGCCTCGCCTTAGGGGTCGACTCACCCTGCCCCGATTAACGTTGGACAGGAACCCTTGGTCTTCCGGCGAGCGGGCTTTTCACCCGCTTTATCGTTACTTATGTCAGCATTCGCACTTCTGATACCTCCAGCATGCCTCACAGCACACCTTCGCAGGCTTACAGAACGCTCCCCTACCCAACAACACATTCGTGTCGCTGCCGCAGCTTCGGTGCATGGTTTAGCCCCGTTACATCTTCCGCGCAGGCCGACTCGACCAGTGAGCTATTACGCTTTCTTTAAATGATGGCTGCTTCTAAGCCAACATCCTGGCTGTCTGGGCCTTCCCACATCGTTTCCCACTTAACCATGACTTTGGGACCTTAGCTGGCGGTCTGGGTTGTTTCCCTCTTCACGACGGACGTTAGCACCCGCCGTGTGTCTCCCGTGATAACATTCTCCGGTATTCGCAGTTTGCATCGGGTTGGTAAGCCGGGATGGCCCCCTAGCCGAAACAGTGCTCTACCCCCGGAGATGAATTCACGAGGCGCTACCTAAATAGCTTTCGGGGAGAACCAGCTATCTCCCGGTTTGATTGGCCTTTCACCCCCAGCCACAAGTCATCCGCTAATTTTTCAACATTAGTCGGTTCGGTCCTCCAGTTAGTGTTACCCAACCTTCAACCTGCCCATGGCTAGATCACCGGGTTTCGGGTCTATACCCTGCAACTTAACGCCCAGTTAAGACTCGGTTTCCCTTCGGCTCCCCTATTCGGTTAACCTTGCTACAGAATATAAGTCGCTGACCCATTATACAAAAGGTACGCAGTCACACCCCAGAGGGTGCTCCCACTGCTTGTACGTACACGGTTTCAGGTTCTTTTTCACTCCCCTCGCCGGGGTTCTTTTCGCCTTTCCCTCACGGTACTGGTTCACTATCGGTCAGTCAGGAGTATTTAGCCTTGGAGGATGGTCCCCCCATATTCAGACAGGATACCACGTGTCCCGCCCTACTCATCGAGCTCACAACCTGTGC
>NZ_FMAY01000027.1 GCF_900094925.1 Kosakonia oryzendophytica
GAGTTCTCCCTGAGACTTTAAGTCTCCTGAAGGAACGTTGAAGACGACGACGTTGATAGGCCGGGTGTGTAAGCGCAGCGATGCGTTGAGCTAACCGGTACTAATGAACCGTGAGGCTTAACCTTACAACGCCGAAGATGTTTTGGCGGAAGAGAGACAATAATCAGCCTGATACAGATTAAATTGACAGACCGGAAGGTGTGTTGATGACAGAATTTGCCTGGCGGCAACAGCGCGGTGGTCCCACCTGACCCCATGCCGAACTCAGAAGTGAAACGCCGTAGCGCCGATGGTAGTGTGGGGTCTCCCCATGCGAGAGTAGGGAACTGCCAGGCATCAAATAAAGCAGAAGGCCCAGTCGGAAGACTGGGCCTTTTTGCGTTTGGGCTTTCCAAACACCACAAGCGCTTACCCTCCGGATACGGTAAACTAACTGTGTTTTTGCATCAGGATAGCGCCAATGAACCACTCCCTTAAGCCCTGGAATACCTTCGGTATTGATCGTAATGCCCAGCAGATCGTTTGCGTCGAAAATACACAGCAATTGCTGGAAGCCTGGCAAGCCGCCGTACAGAACCAGCAACCCGTATTGATCCTGGGTGAAGGTAGCAATGTGCTGTTTCTACAAGATTTTGCAGGAACGGTCATTATCAACCGCATTCGTGGAATCGATGTCGATGAAGAGGACGATGCATGGCTGCTTCATGTCGGTGCCGGGGAGAACTGGCATCACCTCGTGCAATTTACTCTCAACAACGGGATGCCTGGTCTGGAGAATTTGGCGCTGATCCCTGGCTGTGCAGGCTCATCACCAATCCAGAATATTGGCGCATATGGCGTTGAGCTACAGCGAGTCTGCAACTATGTTGATTGCATCAACCTCAGCAGCGGCGAGTCGCAGCGTTTGAGTGCACAAGCGTGCCGTTTTGGTTACCGTGACAGTATCTTTAAACACGAGTATCAGGATGGTTACGCCATTACTGCTGTGGGGCTGCGTTTATCAAAAAACTGGCAACCTGTGCTGACCTACGGCGACTTAACTCGTCTTGATCCGGCAACTGTAACGGCACAACAGGTTTTCGACGCGGTGTGTCATATGCGCATGAGTAAACTGCCCGATCCGAAAGTGCACGGTAATGCTGGCAGTTTCTTTAAAAACCCGGTGGTGTCGCCGGAGCAAGCCAATAACTTATTAGAGGCGTTCCCGAATGCCCCCCATTATCCTCAAGCTGATGGCTCCGTAAAACTAGCCGCAGGATGGCTTATTGACCAATGCCAGTTGAAGGGGACTGCCGTGAAAGGGGCGGCGGTCCATCATTTGCAGGCGCTGGTACTGATCAATACCGGTCTCGCAACCAGTGAGGATGTCATCCAGCTTGCGCACCTGGTACGTCAACGTGTAGGAGACAAATTCAACGTCTGGCTGGAACCAGAGGTCCGCTTTATTGGCTGTGCCGGTGAAGTGAATGCAGTGGAGGCGATTGCGTGAAGGACAATACGATCCCATTAACATTGATCTCTATTTTAGCGGATGGTGAATTCCATTCGGGTGAACAACTCGGCGAACGTCTGGGCATGAGCCGCGCAGCGATTAATAAACATGTTCAGACGCTACGTGACTGGGGAATTGATGTTTTTACTGTCCCAGGTAAAGGCTATAGCCTTCCGGAGCCTATCCAGCTACTGGATGAAACCATGATCAGCAGCCAGATTAAGCAGGGCAAAGTTGCTGTTCTGCCAGTAATTGATTCAACAAACCAGTATTTGTTGGATCGCCTCAGTGAACTTGATTCCGGTGATGCTTGTGTGGCGGAGTACCAACAGGCCGGACGAGGGCGCCGTGGTCGAAAATGGGTCTCTCCCTTCGGTGCAAATCTCTATATATCGATGTACTGGCGATTAGAGCAGGGACCGGCAGCTGCAATCGGCTTAAGCCTGGTGATCGGGATTGTGATGGCTGAGGTTTTACACGATCTGGGTGCTGATCAGGTGCGCGTTAAATGGCCTAACGACCTTTATCTTCAGGATCGTAAACTTGCGGGTATCCTCGTCGAACTGACAGGGAAAACCGGTGATGCTGCGCAAATTGTCATTGGCGCTGGTGTCAACCTGGTGATGCGTAAAGTACAAGCTGAAGACATCAGCCAGGGCTGGATTAATCTGCAAGAAGCTGGTGTGAGAATTGATCGTAACAAGCTTGCTGCACGTTTAATTACAGAACTGCGTACTGCATTGCAAACGTTTGAGCAAGAAGGGCTGTCTCCTTTTCTCTCGCGCTGGGAGAAACTGGATAATTTTATTCATCGGCCGGTGAAATTGATTATCGGTGAGAAAGAGATCTACGGTATTTCGCGTGGAATTGATGTGCAGGGTGCCCTGCTGCTTGAACAAGAGGGCGTAATTAAACCCTGGATGGGGGGAGAAATATCGCTGCGCAGTGCGGAATAATAATCAAAGGGGAGCGTTGATGCTCCCCTTAGTGTTTATTTTCGCAGGCGCACTTGTTCAACAGCGTGATTGGCACTCTTGGTCATAATCAGACTGGCGCGTTCGCGCGTAGGCAGGATGTTTTCTTTAAGATTTAAGCCGTTAATCTCTTTCCACAGCGACATCGCAACTTCTATTGCTTCAGCTTCAGATAACTTCGCATAGTTATGGAAATAAGAATCCGGGTTAGTAAAAGCGCCTTCGCGGAACTTCAGGAAACGGTTAATATACCAGGTCTGTAAAAGATCCTCCGGCGCATCAACATAAATAGAAAAATCTACGAAGTCTGAAACAAACACATGGTGCGGATCATGAGGATAATCCATACCACTTTGTAAAACATTTAACCCTTCAAGAATAAGAATATCAGGATGCGTGACCGTTTTGTCACCATCCGGGATCACATCATAAATCAGGTGCGAATAAACCGGGGCGGTAACATTGGTCACCCCCGATTTAATATCGGAAACGAACTGCACCAGGCGATGCATATCATAGGATTGCGGAAACCCTTTTTTCTTCATTAACCCGCGATCTTTCAATACCTGGTTGGGATGCAGAAAGCCATCGGTGGTAATTAACTCTACCCGACGATGTTCAGGCCAGCGGCTGAGTAACGCCTGTAATACACGGGCGGTGGTACTTTTCCCTACCGCAACGCTACCCGCGATGCTGATGATATAGGGAATGCGCTGACCGTTCGTGCCCAGAAATTGTTCCAGCACGGCTTGTCGACGCAGGTTTGAACTAATGTAGAAATTGAGTAAACGGGACAGCGGAAGATAAATTTCGGCCACTTCTTCCAGAGAAAGGTCTTCATTAATGCCTTTTAACCTTGCGATTTCGCCCTCAGTCAATGTCATTGGCACGGAATCACGAAGTGCAGCCCACTGGCTGCGATTAAACTGTAAGTAAGGCGTCATTAACGTTTGCTCTTTTTTACTCATAAGCTTTTATCTGCCCACATTACCACTGACACGTATGCTTCCGACGCGCCGCGAGAGAGCGTCTCTTAAGGTAATGTGATGGCTCGACGTTATTGAAATAAGTTGGATCAATGGGCAGGAGGTTAACACCAGATGACAGGGAATAATATGAAAAATCGCGTCTGCGTGATGCTTTACGCGGAAAGCATCACGCTATTCACATTAGCTGGCAATAGATCGAACTGGCTGATTTACCGCAAATAAGCGTTTAAAATAAATCGCAGCAGGGTGGTAGTACCCGTCGGCGGAGCAGAGGTAATCCGGCATTTCTCCGAGGCAGCGGTATCCCTGTGAGCGGTAAAACGTTTCGGCCCCAGAGCCAGCCCGCACTTCAAGGGATAATATCCCACGCTGACGAGCACAAGCGCTTTTCTCAAGCTCAGCAAGCAACTTTTTGCCAATACCTTTACGCCTGGCACGGCGGTGAACCAGCAGCAATTTGATAGTGCCGCGATTAAGCGCTTCAGGCTGCATGTTTAGCGCCAGGCTGATACACCCCGCAACGCCTTGCTCATCTCTGGCTATCCAGATTAAGCGTTCGCCTCTTTGAATCTCGTCGCGCAGACGATAAAAGCTACTTTCTGCTTCATGGCGGCTGGTCGCACGCTGATATCCCACAGAGGCACCACCTTGCAACGTATCAAGCAGCAAGTCCGCAAGTTCAGGGCAATAGACCGGCAAGGTGGCTGCGTTTAACAGAACAATTTTCATCATTGTGCCTCCATTGAGGATGATATCTAGGAGATGCAATAAGTGATCCAATTCACATTTTCACGTCTGGCTTTGTCGGAACGACTGAAATGCACTACTTATCTGCACTACAACAACGCAATTGCACCCCTGTAAGGCAAGAAAAGAGAGTGATGCAAGGGGTAAGAAAAGAGGGATACCTATGAACAGACGGTTAAAAACGGTGGGTTTTTCTACTGGGTTGCATGAATTTACAGCATTTTGTTGAATGGTCGTGCAAAATGTGAGCGATAGAACGGTTTGTGCAATTTTTTTGTTGCATCAATCCCTCTGTCTCCCTAGAATGCGCGCTACTTGATGCCGACTTAGCTCAGTAGGTAGAGCAACTGACTTGTAATCAGTAGGTCACCAGTTCGATTCCGGTAGTCGGCACCATCAAGTCCGGTGGGGTTCCCGAGCGGCCAAAGGGAGCAGACTGTAAATCTGCCGTCACAGACTTCGAAGGTTCGAATCCTTCCCCCACCACCATTTTCGGTTACGCTAAAACGTAACCTGAGTTGGTGTCAGTAAGCGAATCAACTCAAAGGGAGAGTTTCTTCTCCCGACAATACAGAAAGCACTGGGTAGCCGAGTTTCAGGATGCGGGCATCGTATAATGGCTATTACCTCAGCCTTCCAAGCTGATGATGCGGGTTCGATTCCCGCTGCCCGCTCCAGACGTGCTGATATGGCTCAGTTGGTAGAGCGCACCCTTGGTAAGGGTGAGGTCCCCAGTTCGACTCTGGGTATCAGCACCACTTCACTTCTCCTCCCTGGTTTCTCTTCTGTTATTTAGCATTCAACAAGTCGGGCATGTTGCCTGGTTGATGTGGTGATATCACCGATTTATCCGTGTCTTAGAGGGACAATCGATGTCTAAAGAAAAGTTTGAACGTACAAAACCGCACGTTAACGTCGGTACTATCGGCCACGTTGACCATGGTAAAACAACGCTGACTGCTGCCATCACTACCGTTCTGGCAAAAACCTACGGTGGTAACGCTCGCGCATTCGATCAGATCGATAACGCGCCGGAAGAAAAAGCTCGTGGTATCACCATCAACACCTCTCACGTTGAATATGACACCCCGACTCGCCACTACGCGCACGTAGACTGCCCGGGCCACGCCGACTATGTTAAAAACATGATCACCGGTGCTGCTCAGATGGACGGCGCGATCCTGGTAGTAGCTGCGACTGACGGCCCGATGCCGCAGACTCGTGAGCACATCCTGCTGGGTCGTCAGGTAGGCGTTCCGTACATCATCGTGTTCCTGAATAAATGT
>NZ_FMAY01000029.1 GCF_900094925.1 Kosakonia oryzendophytica
TGTCGCCCTGCAATTGTCCGGCGTTGGTCAGGCTATCGTTTTTCAGCACCAGGCTGCCCGCGCTCAGCAGTAAACCACCCTGCTGGTTGGTAAGCGCTGTACCGGTGGCAACCAGCGAATCCGTTCCCTGCAGGGTGCCGCTGTTGACGATATCCGGATTATTGAGTTCGAGTTTTGTCGCCGCAATCAGGCCGCTGTTGAGCAGTTGCGGGGCATTCAGCGTCAGTGCGTTATCCGCAACCAGACGCCCGGTGGCGCGGTTGTGCGCCTGCTGTGCCAGCGTCAGCAGCAGCGAAGTGGCGTTGATATTGCCGCTGTTGTCCAGCGTCTGCCCGGTGAACGTCAGCGCACCCGCACTGCGCATTGTCCCGCTGTTAGCGGTGGTCTGCGCCGCCAGCGTCAGGGTGTCGTCACCCTGCACGGTGCCCTGGTTGTTCAGCGTCCCGGCCGTGATGGCGGTGTTTCGGGACGCCAGCAGGCCGCTGTTGCCAAACGCTTCTGCCGTCAGGCTCAGGCCATTGTCCGCCAGCAGTTTCCCGCTGCTGGTCAGGCTGCGGTAATCACCGATGATATTTACGCCGTTGATTTCTCCGCCATTGACCAGCGTATTACCACTCAGGCGCAGGTCGCCGTCGGTGGTGATGAGTCCGTTGTTGGTCAGCTCAGGAAGGGCGAGAGTGAGGTTCTGCGCACTGTAGAGTGTGCCACCAGCGAGGTTATCCAGTCCGCTGGTTTGCAGATTCAGCATCTTTGTGCCCTGCAACAGGCCACTGTTAGTAATGTGCGAACCGCTGAGATTCAGCGTATCTGTCACCAGCGTACCGCTGTTAGTGATGCCATCCGGCGCTGTCAGGGTGATGGCCGCGGCATTTGATTTCCCGCTGTGGCTCAATGTTTTTGCGCTAATGTCGAGTGCGCCTTTTGCCGCCTGGGTACCGTTCAGCGTGGCGCTGTTGCCTGCCGCCAGCGTCATGCTGCCGCCGCTCTGCACCTGTGCAGTCTGGCGGGTCTGCACATCCCGGCCCTTCACATTCAGCGCTTTATCCGCATTGATGCGCCCGTTCAGGTCAGCAGTGGCCTGTGCCACCAGCGTGACATCCCCTTTACCGGTGACCGTCGAATCCGCACCGGTGGTCAGCGCTCCGGCATGCACGCTGAGCGTGCCATCCGATGCCAGCGTCCCGGTGTTCTGTACCTCATCACCCGTGGCGGTCAGCGTCTGCCCCTGCAGTGTGCCGCTGTTGTTAAGGTTGCTGGCAGTAGCGGTCAGTTGCCCTTTTGTCGCTACCGTGCCGCGGTTATCCAGGCGATCGGCGGTCAGACGGGTCTCGCCACCGGAAATCAGTTTCCCCTGCTGCGTCATGTTCTGCGCGGTCAGAGTGACATTCCCCGCCGCATTCGCCTGGCTGGCGGTATCGGTGGCAATCTG
>NZ_FMAY01000024.1 GCF_900094925.1 Kosakonia oryzendophytica
CGGCGGGACTATTACGACCAGATGTACATGATCTGGCTGAACATTTAGCTCCAGAACCTCACAATCCTTTATTCCGCAGAGAATGTAGATTGTCCTGTAAAGTTCCTTGCCCAACTTATCTTTCAGGATCCTGAAACGGTACTTAGGCGTCCAGACTATGTGGTATTTACAACGCCAATATACATGTGATGAACTCCTGTAAAGCCCCATGTCGGTTTGTCTCCTTTTACTTGTGGTGAGTAAGCAGAGATATTCCGGCATGGGCATTCTTCAGGCTATAGCCTTACAGGATCAATCACCACCTCCCCAGGAGGTGGTTTAGGGGTGACAATAAAAAAACGCCGGGGTTTCCCGGCGTTTTTATTACTACCTGAAATTACAGGCTTTCAGTAAAAGTACGAGCAATAACGTCGCGCTGCTGTTCTGGAGTCAAAGAGTTAAAACGCACAGCATAACCTGATACACGGATGGTGAGCTGCGGGTATTTATCCGGGTTCTCAACGGCGTCGAGCAGAGTTTCACGACGCAATACGTTCACATTCAGGTGCTGACCACCTTCCACGCGAACTTCTGGTTTCACTTCCATCGGAATTTCACGGTATTCGATATTGCCGAGCTTGCTAACAGCAACCACTTCATCTTCAGCATAGCCTGCTTTCGCGCATACGCAGCGTGCTTCACCTTTTTCGTTATCGAGCAGCCAGAACGAGTTCAGCAGGTTGTCATTTGCAGCTTTAGTAATCTGGATACCAGTAATCATGAATAGCCTCCCATGGGCACAATATTTGATTTCACCGGAATCTTTCCGGCCAATTGGTAAAACCATTGTTGTCTGATTGTTTATATACCAGTCCAGAAACCCGCATTCTTTGATTAAAATCAATAAAAACCACACTGTGAAAATGGTGATACCCGGAATTTCTTGTTTTATATCAAGTTACACCACTCACTCTCTCTTAAAATTTTTGTAAATTTTAAAAAAATTTTACAGGCAGGGCACCGGAAGCAGCGGGGAATTTTGTTCCGGGGAAAGAAGCAGTTAAGCTAAAGGGAACGAACTTCGCAGGAGAGCGGGATGACCACTTCTTTAACATGGCATGACGTGCTGGCCGATGAAAAACAGCAACCCTACTTTATCAATACCCTGAGCACCGTCGCGGCTGAGCGCCAGGCCGGGATCACCATCTACCCCCCACAAAAAGACGTGTTTAACGCTTTTCGCTTCACCGAGCTTGGCGATGTCAAAGTGGTGATCCTTGGCCAGGACCCATACCATGGCCCCGGACAAGCGCACGGACTCGCCTTCTCGGTACGGCCTGGCATCGCGATCCCGCCTTCTCTGCTGAATATGTATAAAGAGCTGGAAAAAACGCTTCCGGGTTTTGTCCGCCCGGAACACGGTTATCTGGAAAGCTGGGCGCGCCAGGGCGTATTGCTGCTCAACACGGTGCTGACCGTACGCGCGGGCCAGGCGCACTCCCACGCCAGCCTGGGCTGGGAAACCTTCACCGATAAAGTGATCAGTTTGATTAACGAGCATCGTGAAGGCGTTGTCTTTTTACTTTGGGGTTCGCACGCGCAGAAAAAGGGGGCAATTATCGACAGAACACGCCACCATGTATTGAAAGCACCGCACCCGTCACCGCTCTCCGCGCATCGCGGTTTTTTCGGCTGTAATCATTTTGTGCTGGCGAATCAGTGGCTGGAACAGCGTGGTGAGAAACCGATTGACTGGACGCCGACATTACCGGCGGAAAGTGAGTAAACCAGAATGTAGAAGGCCCGGTAAGCGCAAACGCCACCGGGCCTTTTGCCGGGTGGCGGCGACGCCTTCCCCGGCCAATAACACAACGGGTTACGCTTTGTTCTGACGCCACCATTCGGCCAGCAACACTCCGGTCGCCACAGAAACGTTGAGGCTTTCAACGTTGCCAGTACCGTCAATGGACACGCTAAGATCGGCACGGGACAACGTCGCATCAGACAACCCGTCGCGCTCCTGCCCTAACACCAGCACCATTTTCTTCGGCAATTCAGCCTTAAACAGGGATGTACCGTTATGACTGGAGGTCGTCACCAGCGCATAACCGGCCTGGCGGAACGCTTCAAGCGCATCAACAAAACTCTCTCCGGTGATCGCCTGAACGTGCTCCGCACCGCCTTCTGCCGTACGCACAGCCGCGCCGGACTCGATCACTGCCGCATCCTGCAGCACCACACCTTTCACACCAAAGTGCGCGCAACTACGCATAATCGCGCCGAGGTTGTGCGGGTTACCTACTTCTTCCAGTGCCAGGACGCAATCCTCAGCCCCCGCGGTGGCGACCCATTTCTCTACGCTCAAACCATTGCGTTTTTTGATCAGGAAGCACACGCCACCATGATGTTCAGTGCCGGAGGCTTTCGCCAGCTCTGCATCATCAACCACGTGATAAGCTTTGCGGTTTGCAGCCATCCAGCGCAGTGCTTCTTTAAAGCGCGGCGTGACACTCTGCACAAACCAGGCGCGGACGATGGAATCCGGACGGCTGCTGAACAGCGCCTGACAGGCATTTTCACCATATACACGCGTCTCTTCCGCACGCTGGCGACGCAGCACTTCCGGATCGATAAAACTTTTACCGCTGATCCCGCCATGATCCGGTTTCTCCGGCGTTTCGTCACCCGGTGCGCGGGAAACGGTGCGCCACGGAGAATCACTCTGACGGCTAAAATCTTCGCGCGATGGACGGCTTCTATCGTCACGCTGTGGTCGACCGCCACGGTCATCACGTTGAGAACGGCTTCTGTCATCACGGGCTGGGCGACGGCCTGCATCTGCACGAGACGATCCCGAACGCGCTGGCCCTTTCCCGGTGCGCGGGTTATAGCCACGTTTATCGGAATCATCATCACTGCGGACATACATCACTTTGACCTTGCCGCTTTTGTTGTTACTTTCGTCGTTCATGCTTTTCTCCACCAGCGCTGCGCGAAGCGCGCAGATTACCTGATGTCCTTGCGCTTAGCCATTACTTCGTACAAAAGCTATCGACTATTGTACTCATTGAATAAATCGCATTGTCGTGTGAAACCTTCTTATTAATAATATGTAACATTGAAGAAACATACCGGTGAAAAGCCGCGTTGTACCACCGCTTCCCTGAGGTTAGTTATGAATACCGTATGTGCAAGCTGCCAGGCATTGAACCGCATTCCTGAAGACAGAATGAACGACGGCGCGAAATGCGGGCGCTGTGGACATGAGCTGTTCGACGGCGATGTCATTAATGCCACTGGCGAAACCCTGGATAAACTGCTGAAAGACGATCTGCCCGTCGTGGTGGATTTCTGGGCGCCATGGTGCGGCCCGTGCCGTAACTTTGCGCCAATCTTTGAAGACGTTGCGGAAGAGCGCAGCGGTAAAGTGCGTTTTGTCAAAGTGAATACCGAAGCCGAACGTGAGCTGAGCGCCCGTTTCCGCATTCGTAGTATCCCCACCATCATGTTGTTCAAAAAAGGTGAAGTGGTCGACATGCTGAGCGGCGCAATGCCAAAAGCACCGTTTGATAACTGGCTCAACGAATCACTCTGATCCTGTCGGGGCGCATCTTGTGCCCCGTTTTGACCTCTGCGACAATGGCGTTTTTCCTGTGCATTCCTGATGACTGATAACGCCGTTCTTCAACTTCGCGCTGAGCGCCTTTCCCGCGCCACGCGCCCATTTCTGGCGCGAGGTAATCGCATCCGTCGCTGTCAACGCTGCCTGTTGCCACAGCGGCAATGCCTGTGCGATACCCTCAAACCTGCTGCTGCCCGTAGCCGTTTTTGCCTGGTAATGTTTGATACCGAACCCATGAAACCCAGCAATACCGGGCGTCTGATCGCCGATGTTTTACCCGATACTCTGGCGTTTCAGTGGTCGCGTACCGAGCCGCCGCAAGCGCTAATCGATCTCTGCGCCAGTGACGAATATCAGCCCATGGTGGTCTTTCCGTCCTCTTATGCTGGCAGTGAGCGCCAGGTGCTGAGCGCACCGCCACCAGGTAAACCGCCGCTGTTTATTATGCTGGACGGCACCTGGACGGAGGCGCGTAAAATGTTCCGCAAAAGCCCTTACCTGGATGCACTGCCGGTCATTTCTGTGGATTTGTCGCGGGTTTCGGCCTATCGCTTGCGTGAAGCACATGCTGACGATCAATATTGCACCGCAGAAGTGGCGATCGCTTTACTGGATCTGGCGAATGATAATGTCGCCGCGCAAGCGCTGGGGGACCATTTCACCCTGTTTCGCGAACGTTACCTCGCGGGTAAACCGCATCATCCATCCGCCATCACAGCAAACGAAGCAGAAAGCGTTTAATATCATCAGGTCACTCTTTTCAGGAGGCCGGTATGAGCCAACGAGGGCTGGAAGCGTTATTGCGTCCCAAATCGATCGCCGTGGTGGGCGCATCGATGAAACCGGATCGCGCCGGTTTTCTGATGATGCGCAATCTGTTGGCCGGCGGTTTTGCCGGGCCGGTGCTGCCGGTTACCCCTGCATATAAAGCGGTACTCGGTGTTCTGGCCTGGCCGGATGTCGCCAGTCTGCCTTTTACCCCTGACCTGGCAGTACTTTGTACCCATGCCCGGCGCAACCTCGATCTGCTCGATGCGCTCGGGCAAAAAGGGTGTAAAACCTGCATTATTCTTTCTGCGCCTCCTGAGCAGCATGCCGACTTACTCGCCTGCGCCAGCCGCTACCAGATGCGGCTACTTGGTCCAAATAGTCTGGGCCTGCTGGCACCATGGCAAGGATTGAACGCCAGTTTTTCTCCGGTGCCGATTACGCGCGGCAAACTGGCATTTATTTCTCAGTCTGCTGCGGTTTCGAATACCATTCTGGACTGGGCGCAGCAGCGGGAAATGGGGTTCTCCTACTTTATTGCTCTCGGCGACAGTCTGGATATCGATGTCGATGAGCTGCTGGATTTCCTCGCTCGGGACAGTAAAACCAGTGCGATCCTGCTTTATCTGGAGCATCTTAGCGATGCCCGGCGTTTTGTCTCCGCTGCACGTAGCGCATCACGTAATAAGCCTATCCTGGTGATTAAAAGCGGACGCAGTCCGGCTGCGCAACGTTTACTGAACGTGCACGCCGGGCTTGATCCGGCCTGGGATGCCGCTATCCAGCGTGCTGGGTTATTGCGCGTACAGGATACGCATGAGTTGTTTTCCGCCGTCGAGACGCTTAGTCATATGCGTCCGCTGCGGGGTGAGCGTTTGATGATTATCAGTAATGGCGCAGCGCCGGCTGCGCTGGCGCTCGATGAGCTATGGTCACGTAACGGCAAGCTGGCAACGCTGAGTGAAGAAACGCTGGCGCAGCTTCGCGCGGTATTGCCGGAATATGTCAATGTGAGCAACCCGCTGGATTTGCGTGACGACGCCAGTAATGAACGCTATGTCTCTGCGTTGACGGTTTTGCTGGAAAGCCAGGATTACGATGCGCTGATGGTGATCCACTCACCGAGTGCGACAGCGCCCGGTAGCGAAAGCGCGCAGGCGCTGATCGACGCCCTGAAAAAGCACCCGCGCGGAAAGTATGTCACCGTCCTGACCAACTGGTGTGGGGAGTTCTCCTCGCAGGATGCGCGGCGTCTGTTCAGCGAAGCCGGGCTGCCGACCTACCGGACGCCGGAGGGGGCTATCACGGCGTTTATGCATATGGTGGAGTACCGCCGGAATCAGAAGCAGTTGCGCGAAACGCCCGCTCTCCCACTCAGCCAGACAGCCGATACCGCCGAGGCATATAAGCTGCTGCGTCAGGCTATTGCAGATGGTGCCACAACGCTCGACACCCATGAAGTACAGCCTATTTTACGCGCCTGGGGTTTACAGACCTTACCGACCTGGATTGCGGGTGACAGCGCGGAAGCAGTGCATATAGCCGAAAAAATCGGTTATCCGGTGGCCTTAAAACTCCGCTCCCCTGATATTCCGCATAAATCGGAAGTTCAGGGGGTGATGCTCTATTTGCGTACCGCCAAAGAGGTGCAACAGGCTGCCGATGCCATTATCGATCGTGTGAAGATGAGCTGGCCACAGGCTCGCATTCACGGTTTGCAGGTGCAGAGCATGGCAAACCGTGCGGGAGCGCAGGAGCTCCGCGTGGTGGTTGAGCAAGATCCGGTGTTTGGTCCGTTAATTATGTTGGGTGAAGGTGGCGTGGAGTGGCGGGCAGAAGATCAGGCGGCTGTCGCATTACCCCCTCTGAATATGAACCTGGCGCGTTATCTGGTGATTCAGGCAATCAAAAATAAGAAGATCCACGGGCGAAGTGCATTACGCGCACTGGACATCGCGGGTCTGAGCCAGTTTTTAGTACAGGTTTCGAACCTGATTGTTGATTGCCCGGAGATTGAGCGCCTTGATATTCACCCGTTGCTGGCGTCCGGCAGCGAGTTTATCGCGCTGGATGTCACCATGACTGTCGCCCCCTTTGAGGGGAATGGCGAAACGCGTCTTGCCATTCGCCCTTATCCACAGCATCTGGAAGAGCAGGTGGAAATGAAAAACGGCGAAAAGTGCCTGTTCCGCCCGATTCTTCCTGAAGATGAGCCGCACTTACAGCAATTTATCGCGCAGGTGACTAAAGAGGATCTCTATTACCGCTATTTCAGCGAGATCAATGAATTTACCCATGATGATTTAGCGAATATGACGCAAATCGACTACGATCGGGAAATGGCATTTGTTGCAGTGCGTCGTACGAATGAAGGCGAAGAGATCCTTGGCGTTACGCGTGCAATCTCCGATCCGGATAACATCGATGCGGAATTCGCCGTGCTGGTACGCTCTGATTTGAAAGGGCTGGGTCTTGGGCGGCGTCTGCTGGAAAAGCTGATCAGTTATACGCGAGATCACGGACTTAAGCGCTTGAATGGTATTACTATGCCGAATAATCGCGGCATGGTAACGCTGGCGCGAAAACTGGGATTTGATGTCGATGTTCAGCTGGAAGATGGGATTGTGGGCTTGTCGCTCCCTCTGACGCAGACGGAAGAATCCTGAGTAAGGTACTGGAAATGTTGACCACTTTAGCGGGCTCGGTGTTATTATTGTCCGCTTATGTCGTCTGCATGGTACAGAAGACCCTTCAATAAACAGAGAAGAAACGCACTGTGATGTTGTCAAAATTTAAGCGTAATAAACATCAACAACACCTTGCCCAACTACCCAAGATTTCTCAGTCAGCGGATGATGTAGCCTTTTTCTACTCGCCTGCGGATTTCAGAGAAACGCTGCTTGCCAGGATAGCCAGCGCAACGCACCGAATCTATATCATTGCCCTGTATCTTGAACAGGATGATGGTGGGAAAGGAATTCTGAACGCACTGTATGAAGCAAAACGCCAACGTCCTGAACTGGATGTGTGTGTGCTCGTTGACTGGCATCGCGCCCAGCGTGGTCGCATCGGTGCCGCAGCGTCAAACACGAATGCCGACTGGTATTGTCGCATGGCGCAAGAAAACGCCGGCGTTTCGGTTCCCGTTTACGGCGTACCGGTAAATACCCGTGAAGCACTTGGCGTTCTCCACTTTAAAGGGTTTATTATTGATGACTGCGTGCTCTACAGTGGCGCCAGCCTCAATGATGTTTACCTGCATCAGCACGATAAATACCGTTACGATCGCTATCAGCTGATCCGCAATCCACAGATGGCCGATGTCATGCAAAACTGGGTCGTTCAGAACCTGGTGCAGGGGCGCGGCGTGAATCGGCTGGACAATCCTCAACGCCCGAAAAGTCCGGAAATCAAAAACGATATTCGCCAGTTTCGCCAGGAGCTGCGCGATGCCTCGTTTCATTTTCAGGGCGATGCCGATAACGAACAGCTCGCGGTAACACCGTTGGTCGGCCTGGGAAAATCCAGCCTGCTGAATAAAACGATCTTTCACCTGATGCCGTGTGCGGAACACAAACTGACTATTTGTACGCCGTACTTCAATCTGCCGGCGGTACTGGTGCGTAATATCATTCAGCTCCTGCGCGAAGGCAAAAAAGTCGAAATTATTGTCGGCGACAAAACTGCCAACGACTTTTTTATTCCAGAAGATCAGCCGTTTAAAATCATCGGTGCACTGCCTTATCTTTATGAGATTAACCTGCGCCGTTTCCTGAGCCGACTGCAGTATTACGTGAATACCGAACAGTTGGTGGTGCGTCTGTGGAAAGATGACGATAACAGTTACCATCTGAAAGGCATGTGGGTTGATGATGAGTGGATCCTGCTAACAGGTAATAACCTGAACCCACGCGCATGGCGACTCGATCTCGAAAACGCGGTGCTTATCCACGATCCAAAGCACGAGCTGGCAGCGCAACGCGATAAAGAGCTGGAGCTTATTCGCAGGCATACGACGGTCGTTAACCACTATCGCGATCTGCAAAGCATTGCCGACTACCCGGTAAAAGTGCGTAAGCTGATTCGCCGGTTACGCCGTATCCGTATCGACAAGTTAATCAGTCGTATTCTTTAAACCGAGGCCCCGTTATCGCACGGGGCTTTTTTTCAGGCTTTGCTAATGAAATATATTGTGCTGTTCGGTTCACTGCTGTTGACGGGATGCAGTCATATGGCGAATGACAACTGGAGCGGGCAGGATAAAGCACAACATTTCCTCGGCTCCGCTATGCTCTCTGCTGCAGGTAATGAAGTCGCACAGCATCAGGGGATCAGCCGCGATCGAAGTGCAATCTTTGGGCTGATGTTTTCTGTTAGCCTGGGAGCATCAAAAGAGTTGTGGGACAGCCGCCCGGCCGGAAGCGGCTGGAGCTGGAAAGATTTTGCCTGGGATGTTGCTGGCGCCACAACGGGTTATACCGTGTGGCAACTGGCCAGACATTAAAGGCGAATGCCTTTTCCTTTACGGTGTAGCATCAAAGAGACCAGAAATGCCAACGCGCCCATCAGAGTAACGTACCAGAAGAAAGCCGTTTCAAACCCAATCGATTTCAGTGACAGCGCGACATATTCCGCCGAACCGCCAAAGAGAGCGTTTGCCACTGCATAGGATAGACCGACGCCAAGTGCACGAACCTGAGCAGGGAACATCTCGGCTTTCAGGATCCCGCTGATTGATGTATAGAAACTGGCGATCACTAAAGCCAGCATAACCAGTACGAATGCAGCATAGGGGGACGTTACACTGTGCAGTGCACTGAGGATGGGTACCGTGCACACTGTGGCAAGACCACCAAAGATCAGCATCGAGGTACGGCGACCAATCCGATCAGACAGAGCGCCGATAAGCGGTTGGATCAGCATAAAGACAAACAGCGCGACCGTCATAATCACGCTGGCGACATTGGCATGCATCCCGGCAGTGTTCACCAGGTACTTCTGCATATAGGTCGTGAAGGTATAGAACGTGAGCGAGCCCCCAGCCGTAAAACCCAGCACCATAATGAAGGCTTTGCGATTACGCCATAACCCTTTTAGCGAACCAGCTTCTTTTAGCGCACGCACTTCCTGCTGCGAAGTTTCATCCAACTGGCGACGCAACCATAGAGCGACGATAGCCAGAGCAGCTCCGAGAGCAAAGGGAATACGCCAACCCCAGGCGCGAAGCGCTTCTTCCTCCAGAACCTGCTGCAATATCACAACAACCAGCAATGCCAGTAACTGCCCGCCAATCAGAGTGACGTACTGAAACGAGGCGTAAAAGCCTTTCCGCCCTTCAACTGCCACTTCGCTCATGTAAGTTGCACTGGTTCCATATTCTCCCCCCACTGACAATCCCTGAAACAAACGAGCCAGCAACAATAATGCAGGTGCCCAGGTTCCAATGGTCTCATAGCCCGGCAGGCAGGCGATCACCAGCGATCCCAGACACATCATGCACACTGAAATCAGCATGGATGTTTTACGACCGTGCCGGTCAGCGATGCGACCAAACAACCAGCCGCCAATGGGCCTCATCAGAAAGCCAGCGGCAAATACTCCGGCTGTTTGCAGTAACTGAGTGGTAGTGTTTCCGGCAGGGAAAAAAATATGTGCGAAGTAGAGAGAGCAAAAGGAATAAACATAGAAGTCAAACCATTCTACCAGGTTACCTGATGAGGCACCAATGATCGCCCATACCCGACGCCGGGTATCGCTGCTGGTGAGCGATTCATGTGTTGTCATACTGCTGTCAGCCATTGTAATGATACTCCTGCCTGAGCTATTGATGAGATGTGCACGTGGTGAGGTGTACACAGTAAGCATCCTTAACTCACTGATATGCAAAAAATGAAATGTTGCATATTTGTTATAAATAAATAGTGAGTTAAATCACATTTTCGCTTAGCTGGGTAAGGAATTCAGAATATAGCCCGGGTGGGGTGAATAGCAAAAAGGCCCAGTCTCTCGACTGGGCCTTCTGCTTAATTTGATGCCTGGCAGTTCCCTACTCTCGCATGGGGAGACCCCACACTACCATCGGCGCTACGGCGTTTCACTTCTGAGTTCGGCATGGGGTCAGGTGGGACCACCGCGCTAGTGCCGCCAGGCAAATTCTGTCATCAACACACCTTCCGGTCTGTCAATTTAATCTGTATCAGGCTGATTATTGTCTCTCTTCCGCCAAAACATCTTCGGCGTTGTAAGGTTAAGCCTCACGGTTCATTAGTACCGGTTAGCTCAACGCATCGCTGCGCTTACACACCCGGCCTATCAACGTCGTCGTCTTCAACGTTCCTTCAGGAGACTTAAAGTCTCAGGGAGAACTCATCTCGGGGCAAGTTTCGTGCTTAGATGCTTTCAGCACTTATCTCTTCCGCATTTAGCTACCGGGCAGTGCCATTGGCATGACAACCCGAACACCAGTGATGCGTCCACTCCGGTCCTCTCGTACTAGGAGCAGCCCCCCTCAATTCTCCAGCGCCCACG
>NZ_FMAY01000023.1 GCF_900094925.1 Kosakonia oryzendophytica
AAATGTGACATGGTTGATGACGAAGAGCTGCTGGAACTGGTTGAGATGGAAGTTCGTGAACTGCTGTCTCAGTACGATTTCCCGGGCGACGACACTCCGATCGTTCGTGGTTCTGCACTGAAAGCGCTGGAAGGCGAAGCAGAGTGGGAAGCGAAAATCATCGAACTGGCTGGCCACCTGGATTCTTACATCCCGGAACCAGAACGTGCGATTGACAAGCCGTTCCTGCTGCCGATCGAAGACGTATTCTCCATCTCCGGTCGTGGTACCGTTGTTACCGGTCGTGTAGAGCGCGGTATCATCAAAGTAGGTGAAGAAGTTGAAATCGTTGGTATCAAAGACACCGCGAAATCCACCTGTACTGGCGTTGAAATGTTCCGCAAACTGCTGGACGAAGGCCGTGCTGGTGAGAACGTAGGCGTTCTGCTGCGTGGTATCAAACGTGAAGAAATCGAACGTGGTCAGGTACTGGCTAAGCCGGGTTCAATCAAGCCGCACACCAAATTCGAATCAGAAGTTTATATCCTGTCCAAAGATGAAGGCGGCCGTCATACTCCGTTCTTCAAAGGCTACCGTCCGCAGTTCTACTTCCGTACAACTGACGTGACTGGCACCATCGAACTGCCGGAAGGCGTAGAGATGGTAATGCCGGGCGACAACATCAAAATGGTTGTTACCCTGATTCACCCGATTGCGATGGACGATGGTCTGCGTTTCGCAATCCGTGAAGGCGGCCGTACCGTTGGCGCGGGCGTTGTAGCAAAAGTTCTGGGCTAATCTTTTTAGCTTTGAATTGAAAAGGGCGCTTCGGCGCCCTTTTTGCTGTCTGCTATTTAGTAACAGCCATATTTATGTGTGATTTTGCGGACCATACCGCAACAGCTTTACAGTTTGTGCTATTGTAATCGTAACCATTCTCATTTACACTTTTGCGCATAAATTGAACGGGAGTGATCATGTACGTTTGTTTGTGTAATGGTGTGAGTGATAAAAAGATTCGCCAGGCTGTACGCCAGTTTCACCCTCAATCCTTTCAGCAGCTTCGCAAGTTTGTTCCTGTAGGAAACCAATGTGGCAAGTGCATACGTGCTGCACGAGAAATTATGCAGGATGAGCTCACACAGCTCCCGGAATATAAAGAGATCGCCTGAGGCGCTATCTTTTTTTTGACATCCCTGTAGCCCCATCTACGCTTCAATGAGTGGAAGCGGAGGGACTATATAATGAAAGGTGATGTTAAAATCATAAACTATCTCAATAAATTATTGGGAAATGAGCTTGTCGCAATAAACCAGTATTTTCTCCATGCGCGTATGTTTAAGAACTGGGGGCTGACGCGCCTGAATGATATCGAATACCATGAATCCATCGATGAAATGAAACACGCAGATAAGTACATCGAGCGTATTTTGTTTTTAGAAGGGATCCCGAATCTGCAAGATTTAGGCAAGCTCGGGATTGGTGAAGATGTTGAAGAGATGCTGCAATCTGATCTGAGGCTGGAGCTTGAAGGCGCGAAAGATTTGCGTGAAGCGATCGCCTATGCTGATAGTGTCCATGATTATGTCAGTCGCGATATGATGATCGCAATTCTTGCCGATGAAGAACATCATATCGACTGGCTGGAAACCGAGCTTGACCTGATTGGTAAAATTGGGGTGCCGAACTACCTGCAATCGCAAATCAAAGTTGAAGATTAACCCAGCCCCATGGTGTGATACCCCATCAGCAAACCCGCTGCTGCCAGAAATGGCCCGAAAGGCAGCGGGTTTTTTAGTACCTGTAATCTGCGACTCAAGCATGTTTTCGTCACTACCGCACAGCCTGCCAGCAAGGCTGCGAGAAATACCAGCATAGGTAAACTTTGCCAGCCATGCCAGGCTCCCAGCGCGGCCAGAAATTTGATATCACCATAGCCAAGCCCTTCTTGATGACGCATGAAACGGTACCCCCAATAGATCAGCGCAAAGCCTGCGTAGCCAGCAATCGCACCGATGACCGCGCTTGCTAAAAAAGGCGGGTGTAAGACGCAATGCCAAAGTAACCCGGCCCATAAGAGGGGGCAGGTGAATCGGTCTGGTAGCAGCCCTGAACGCATATCACAGCGGATAAGGATTACATTCAGCACCAGATAAATAGAAAGAAAAATCAGCACATTGCTCCTTTTTGAAATGCAGTTATGTGCAGTCGAGGGTGCCGGAGTACGGGAAATAAAGAAAACGCGTAATCGTGATATTGCGCAGTTGCTTGCGAAGATATGTGCCGTACTGTTGCATTCGCATCAGAACCCGGAACCAGTACGCAAGACTGCTTAATTTCTACGCTGCACTTGCGTCGCGTCTGGATTTGCGTATAATGCGCGGGCCTGTAGTAAATGACGGCTGGTTCAATCCGAGCCATAGCGGTGTGGTTTAACCGCTAACAATGCCCCCGATTGGGGGGCTACGTAAGAACGATTACACTCCCCCATCAATCGTAATGGGTGTGAGGAGTAATTATTTTCGTCTATAAATAATTGGAGCTCTGGTCTCATGCAGAACCAAAGAATCCGTATCCGCTTGAAAGCGTTTGATCATCGTCTGATCGATCAATCAACCGCCGAAATCGTCGAGACTGCGAAGCGCACTGGTGCGCAAGTTCGTGGTCCGATCCCGCTGCCGACCCGCAAAGAGCGCTTTACCGTTCTGATCTCCCCGCACGTCAACAAAGACGCGCGTGATCAGTACGAAATCCGCACTCACAAGCGTCTGGTTGACATCGTTGAGCCAACCGAGAAAACCGTTGATGCTCTGATGCGTCTGGATCTGGCTGCCGGTGTAGACGTGCAGATCAGCCTGGGTTGATCAGGTCATCGAGCGATTGAGAGGTTGAAACAATGATTGGTTTAGTCGGTAAAAAAGTGGGCATGACCCGCATCTTCACTGAAGATGGCGTATCTATCCCAGTAACCGTAATCGAAGTTGAAGCAAACCGCGTTACTCAGGTTAAAGATCTGGCTAACGATGGCTACCGCGCTATCCAGGTTACCACCGGTGCTAAAAAAGCTAACCGTGTAACCAAGCCGGAAGCTGGTCACTTCGCTAAAGCTGGCGTTGAAGCTGGCCGTGGTCTGTGGGAATTCCGTCTTGCTGACGGCGAAGAATTCACCGTAGGTCAGAACATTAGCGTTGAACTGTTTGCTGAAGTTAAAAAAGTTGACGTAACTGGCACCTCTAAAGGTAAAGGTTTCGCCGGTACCGTTAAGCGCTGGAACTTCCGTACCCAGGACGCTACTCACGGTAACTCCCTGTCTCACCGCGTTCCGGGTTCTATCGGTCAGAACCAGACTCCGGGCAAAGTGTTCAAGGGCAAGAAAATGGCAGGTCAGCTGGGTAATGAGCGTGTAACCGTTCAGAGCCTGGACGTAGTACGTGTTGACGCTGAGCGCAACCTGCTGCTGGTTAAAGGTGCTGTCCCGGGTGCAACCGGTAGCGACCTGATCGTTAAACCAGCTGTGAAGGCGTGAGGAGATAGCAATGGAATTAGTATTGAAAGACGCGCAGAGCGCGCTGACTGTTTCCGAAACTACCTTCGGTCGTGACTTTAACGAAGCGCTGGTACACCAGGTTGTTGTTGCTTATGCAGCTGGTGCGCGTCAGGGCACTCGTGCTCAGAAGACCCGTGCTGAAGTAACTGGTTCCGGCAAAAAACCGTGGCGCCAGAAAGGCACCGGCCGCGCTCGTTCTGGTTCTATCAAGAGCCCGATCTGGCGTTCTGGTGGCGTGACCTTCGCTGCGCGTCCGCAGGACCACAGTCAAAAAGTTAACAAAAAGATGTACCGCGGCGCGCTGAAAAGCATCCTGTCCGAACTGGTACGTCAGGATCGTCTGATCGTTGTCGAGCAGTTCTCTGTTGAAGCACCGAAAACCAAGCTGCTTGCTCAGAAACTGAAAGACATGGCTCTGGAAGATGTGCTGATCATCACCGGTGAGCTGGACGAGAACCTGTTCCTGGCCGCGCGCAACCTGCACAAGGTTGACGTTCGCGACGCGACTGGTATCGACCCGGTTAGCCTGATCGCCTTCGACAAAGTCGTAATGACTGCTGATGCTGTTAAGCAAGTTGAGGAGATGCTGGCATGATTCGTGAAGAACGTCTGCTGAAGGTGCTGCGTGCACCGCACGTTTCTGAAAAAGCGTCTACTGCGATGGAAAAAACAAACACCATCGTTCTCAAAGTTGCTAAAGACGCGACCAAAGCAGAAATCAAAGCTGCTGTGCAGAAACTGTTTGAAGTCGAAGTCGAAGTCGTTAACACCCTGGTAGTTAAAGGGAAAGTTAAACGTCACGGACAGCGTATCGGTCGTCGTAGCGACTGGAAAAAAGCTTACGTCACCCTGAAAGAAGGCCAGAATCTGGACTTCGTCGGCGGCGCTGAGTAAGTCGGAGGAGTAATACAATGGCAGTTGTTAAATGTAAACCGACATCTCCGGGTCGTCGCCACGTAGTTAAAGTGGTTAACCCTGAGCTGCACAAGGGCAAACCGTTTGCTCCGTTGCTGGAAAAAAACAGCAAATCCGGTGGTCGTAACAACAATGGCCGTATCACCACTCGTCATATCGGTGGTGGCCACAAGCAGGCTTACCGTATTGTTGACTTCAAACGCAACAAAGATGGTATCCCGGCAGTTGTTGAACGTCTTGAGTACGATCCGAACCGTTCCGCGAACATCGCGCTGGTTCTGTACAAAGACGGCGAACGCCGTTACATCCTGGCCCCGAAAGGCCTGAAAGCTGGCGACCAGATTCAGTCTGGCGTTGATGCTGCAATCAAAGCAGGCAACACCCTGCCGATGCGCAATATCCCGGTTGGTTCTACCGTTCACAACGTAGAAATGAAACCAGGTAAAGGCGGTCAGCTGGCTCGTTCCGCTGGTACTTACGTTCAGATCGTTGCTCGTGATGGTGCTTATGTCACCCTGCGTCTGCGTTCTGGTGAAATGCGTAAAGTCGAAGCAGAATGCCGCGCTACTCTGGGCGAAGTTGGCAATGCTGAGCATATGCTGCGCGTTCTGGGTAAAGCAGGTGCTGCACGCTGGCGTGGTGTTCGTCCGACCGTTCGCGGTACCGCGATGAACCCAGTCGATCACCCACATGGTGGTGGTGAAGGTCGTAACTTTGGTAAGCACCCGGTATCCCCGTGGGGCCTGCAGACCAAAGGTAAGAAGACCCGCAGCAACAAGCGTACTGATAAATTCATCGTACGTCGCCGTAGCAAATAATTTTAGAGGATAAGCCATGCCACGTTCTCTCAAGAAAGGTCCTTTTATTGACCTGCACTTGCTGAAGAAGGTAGAGAAAGCGGTGGAAAGCGGAGACAAGAAGCCCCTGCGCACTTGGTCCCGTCGTTCAACGATCTTTCCTAACATGATCGGTTTGACCATCGCTGTCCATAATGGTCGTCAGCACGTTCCGGTATTTGTTTCCGACGAAATGGTCGGTCACAAACTGGGTGAATTCGCACCGACTCGTACTTATCGCGGCCATGCTGCTGATAAAAAAGCGAAGAAGAAATAAGGTAGGAGGAAGAGATGGAAACTTTAGCTCAACATCGCCATGCTCGTTCTTCTGCTCAGAAGGTTCGCCTTGTTGCTGACCTGATTCGCGGTAAGAAAGTGTCGCAGGCCCTGGATATTCTGACCTACACCAATAAGAAAGCGGCTGTACTGGTCAAGAAAGTTCTGGAATCTGCCATTGCTAACGCTGAACACAACGATGGCGCTGACATTGACGATCTGAAAGTTGCGAAAATTTTCGTAGACGAAGGCCCGAGCATGAAGCGCATTATGCCGCGTGCAAAAGGTCGTGCAGATCGCATCCTGAAGCGCACCAGCCACATTACTGTGGTTGTGTCCGATCGCTGAGACTCTGGAGACTAGCAATGGGTCAGAAAGTACATCCTAATGGTATTCGCCTGGGTATTGTAAAACCATGGAACTCAACCTGGTTTGCGAACACCAAAGAATTCGCTGACAACCTGGACAGCGACTTTAAAGTACGTCAGTACCTGACGAAGGAACTGGCTAAAGCGTCTGTATCTCGTATCGTTATCGAGCGTCCGGCTAAAAGCATCCGTGTGACTATTCACACTGCTCGCCCGGGTATCGTTATCGGTAAGAAAGGTGAAGACGTTGAAAAACTGCGCAAGGTCGTAGCGGATATCGCTGGCGTTCCTGCTCAGATCAATATCGCCGAAGTTCGTAAACCTGAACTGGACGCAAAACTGGTTGCTGACAGCATCACTTCTCAGCTGGAACGTCGTGTTATGTTCCGTCGTGCGATGAAGCGTGCTGTACAGAACGCAATGCGTCTGGGCGCTAAAGGTATCAAAGTTGAAGTTAGCGGCCGTCTGGGCGGTGCTGAGATCGCACGTACCGAATGGTATCGTGAAGGTCGCGTTCCGCTGCACACTCTGCGTGCTGACATCGACTACAACACCTCTGAAGCGCACACCACTTACGGTGTAATCGGCGTAAAAGTGTGGATCTTCAAAGGTGAGATCCTTGGTGGTATGGCTGCAGTTGAACAACCGGAAAAACCGGCTGCTCAACCTAAAAAGCAGCAGCGTAAAGGCCGTAAATAAGGAGCGTCGCTGATGTTACAACCAAAGCGTACAAAATTCCGTAAAGTGCATAAAGGCCGCAACCGTGGTCTCGCGCAGGGCACGGATGTGAGCTTCGGCACTTACGGTCTGAAAGCTGTTGGCCGTGGTCGTCTGACCGCTCGTCAGATCGAAGCAGCACGTCGTGCTATGACTCGTGCTGTTAAGCGTCAGGGTAAGATCTGGATCCGTGTATTCCCGGACAAACCGATCACCGAGAAGCCGCTGGAAGTTCGTATGGGTAAAGGTAAAGGTAACGTGGAGTATTGGGTTGCCTTGATTCAGCCGGGTAAAGTCCTGTATGAAATGGACGGTGTTCCGGAAGAGCTGGCCCGTGAAGCCTTCGAGCTGGCAGCAGCAAAACTGCCGATTAAAACCACCTTTGTAACTAAGACGGTGATGTAATGAAAGCAAAAGAGCTGCGTGAAAAGAGCGTTGAAGAGCTGAACACCGAGCTGCTTAACCTGCTGCGCGAGCAGTTCAACCTGCGTATGCAGGCGGCAAGTGGCCAGCTGCAACAGACTCACCTGTTGAAGCAAGTGCGTCGTGATGTCGCACGCGTTAAGACTTTACTGACTGAGAAGGCGGGTGCGTAATGACCGATAAAATCCGTACTCTGCAAGGTCGTGTTGTTAGCGAC
This sequence comes from Kosakonia oryzendophytica, assembly GCF_900094925.1. Taxonomy (GTDB): domain Bacteria; phylum Pseudomonadota; class Gammaproteobacteria; order Enterobacterales; family Enterobacteriaceae; genus Kosakonia; species Kosakonia oryzendophytica. Next base: position 7,279 of record NZ_FMAY01000023.1, read on the forward strand.
AAAATGGAGAAATCCATTGTTGTAGCTATCGAACGTTTCGTGAAACACCCGATCTACGGTAAATTCATTAAACGTACGACCAAACTGCACGTACATGACGAGAACAATGAATGCGGTACCGGCGACGTGGTTGAAATCCGCGAATGCCGTCCGCTGTCCAAGACTAAGTCCTGGACGCTGGTTCGCGTTGTAGAGAAAGCTGTTCTGTAATACAGTACGCGTTCTCTAACGAATAAACGGCTCAGCGATGGGCCGTTTATTTTTTCTACCCATCTCAGGGAAGCGGTGTTATAATGCTGCGCCCCCGATATGGGGCTTTTTATCGACCCTGATTTTGGGGTCTTCAGTAGTAGTTGACATTAGCGGAGCACTGAAATGATCCAAGAACAGACTATGCTGAACGTCGCCGACAACTCCGGTGCACGTCGCGTAATGTGTATCAAGGTTCTGGGTGGCTCGCACCGTCGCTACGCAGGCGTCGGCGACATCATCAAGATCACCATCAAAGAAGCAATTCCGCGTGGTAAGGTCAAAAAAGGTGATGTGCTGAAGGCGGTAGTGGTGCGCACCAAGAAGGGTGTTCGTCGCCCTGACGGTTCTGTCGTTCGCTTCGATGGCAATGCTTGTGTTCTTCTGAACAACAACAGCGAGCAGCCAATCGGTACGCGTATTTTTGGGCCGGTTACTCGTGAACTTCGTTCTGAGAAGTTTATGAAAATCATCTCTCTGGCACCAGAAGTACTCTAAGGAGCGAATCATGGCAGCTAAAATCCGTCGTGATGACGAAGTTATCGTGTTAACCGGTAAAGATAAAGGTAAGCGCGGTAAAGTAAAAAATGTCCTGTCTTCCGGCAAGATCATTGTTGAAGGTATCAACCTGGTTAAAAAACATCAGAAGCCGGTTCCGGCCCTGAACCAACCAGGCGGCATCGTTGAAAAAGAAGCTGCTATTCAGGTTTCTAACGTTGCAATCTTCAATGCGGCAACCGGCAAGGCTGACCGTGTAGGCTTTAGATTCGAAGACGGTAAAAAAGTCCGTTTCTTCAAGTCTAACAGCGAAACTATCAAGTAATTTGGAGTAGTACGATGGCGAAACTGCATGATTACTACAAAGACGAAGTAGTTAAAAAACTCATGACTGAGTTTAACTACAATTCTGTCATGCAAGTCCCTCGGGTCGAGAAGATCACCCTGAATATGGGTGTTGGTGAAGCGATCGCTGACAAGAAACTGCTGGATAACGCAGCAGCTGACCTGGCAGCAATCTCCGGTCAAAAACCGTTGATCACCAAAGCGCGCAAATCTGTTGCGGGCTTCAAAATCCGTCAGGGCTATCCGATCGGCTGTAAAGTGACTCTGCGTGGCGAACGCATGTGGGAGTTCTTTGAGCGCCTGATCACTATTGCTGTACCGCGTATCCGTGACTTCCGTGGCTTGTCCGCTAAGTCTTTCGACGGTCGTGGTAACTACAGCATGGGTGTCCGTGAGCAGATCATCTTCCCAGAAATCGACTACGATAAAGTCGACCGCGTGCGTGGTTTGGATATTACCATTACCACTACTGCGAAATCTGACGAAGAAGGCCGTGCTCTGCTGGCTGCCTTTGACTTCCCGTTCCGCAAGTAAGGTAGGGTTACTTCATGGCTAAGCAATCTATGAAAGCACGCGAAGTTAAACGCGTAGCTTTAGCTGAAAAATACTTCGCGAAACGCGCTGAACTGAAAGCGATCATTTCTGATGTGAACGCTTCCGACGAAGATCGTTGGAACGCTGTTCTCAAGCTGCAGAGTCTGCCGCGTGATTCCAGCCCGTCTCGTCAGCGTAACCGCTGCCGTCAAACTGGTCGTCCGCATGGTTTCCTGCGGAAGTTCGGGTTGAGCCGTATCAAGGTCCGTGAATCCGCTATGCGCGGTGAAATCCCGGGTCTGAAAAAGGCTAGCTGGTAATTGTCACCAATTGAATCACGGGAGTAAAGACAGATGAGCATGCAAGATCCGATCGCGGATATGCTGACCCGTATCCGTAACGGTCAGGCCGCGAACAAAGCTGCGGTCACCATGCCTTCCTCCAAGCTGAAAGTGGCAATCGCCAACGTGCTGAAGGAAGAAGGTTTTATTGAAGATTTCAAAATTGAAGGCGACATCAAGCCGGAACTGGAAGTGACTCTCAAATACTTCCAGGGTAAAGCTGTGGTAGAAAGCATTCAGCGTATCAGCCGCCCTGGTCTGCGCATCTATAAGAAAAAAGATGAGCTGCCGAAAGTTATGGGTGGTATGGGTGTCGCAGTTGTTTCTACCTCAAAAGGTGTTATGACTGATCGTGCAGCGCGCCAGGCTGGTCTTGGTGGCGAAATTATCTGCTACGTAGCCTAATCGGAGGAAAAAATGTCTCGTGTTGCTAAAGCACCGGTCGTTATTCCTGCCGGCGTTGATGTAAAAATCAACGGTCAGGTTATTACGATCAAAGGTAAAAACGGCGAGCTGACTCGTACCCTTAACGATGCTGTTGAAGTTAACCATGCAGACAATGTTCTGACCTTTGGTCCGCGTGAAGGTTACGCGAACGCTTGGGCTCAGGCTGGTACCGCGCGTGCCCTGCTGAACTCAATGGTTATCGGTGTTACCGAAGGCTTCACCAAGAAGCTGCAGCTGGTTGGTGTAGGTTATCGTGCAGCGGTTAAAGGGAATGTAGTAAACCTGGCACTGGGTTTCTCTCATCCTGTTGACCATCAACTGCCGGCGGGTATCACTGCTGAATGTCCGACTCAAACTGAAATCGTGCTGAAAGGCGCTGATAAACAGGTTATCGGCCAGGTTGCAGCTGATTTGCGCGCCTACCGTCGTCCTGAGCCTTACAAAGGCAAGGGTGTTCGTTACGCCGACGAAGTCGTGCGTACCAAAGAGGCTAAGAAGAAGTAAGGTAACACTATGGATAAGAAATCTGCTCGTATCCGTCGTGCGACCCGCGCACGCCGCAAGCTCAAAGAGCTTGGTGCGACCCGCCTGGTGGTACATCGTACCCCGCGTCATATTTACGCCCAGGTAATCGCATCGAATGGTTCTGAAGTTCTGGTAGCTGCTTCTACTGTAGAAAAAGCTATCGCGGAACAACTGAAGTACACCGGTAACAAAGACGCGGCCGCAGCTGTGGGTAAAGCTGTAGCTGAACGCGCTCTGGAAAAAGGCATTAAAGATGTGTCCTTTGACCGTTCCGGGTTCCAATATCATGGTCGCGTCCAGGCACTGGCAGATGCTGCTCGTGAAGCTGGCCTTCAGTTCTAAGGTAGAGGTGTAAGATGGCTCACATCGAAAAACAAGCTGGCGAACTGCAGGAAAAGCTGATCGCGGTAAACCGCGTATCTAAAACCGTAAAGGGTGGTCGTATTTTCTCCTTCACAGCTCTTGTGACTGTTGGGGATGGTAATGGCCGCGTCGGTTTTGGTTACGGTAAAGCTCGCGAAGTTCCGGCAGCGATCCAGAAAGCGATGGAAAAAGCCCGTCGCAATATGATTAACGTCGCGCTGAATCACGGCACCCTGCAGCACCCGGTTAAAGGTGTTCACACGGGTTCTCGTGTCTTCATGCAGCCGGCTTCCGAAGGTACCGGTATCATCGCCGGTGGTGCAATGCGCGCCGTTCTGGAAGTCGCTGGGGTTCATAACGTACTGGCTAAAGCATATGGTTCCACCAACCCGATTAACGTGGTTCGTGCAACTATTGATGGCCTGGCGAATATGAAGTCCCCGGAAATGGTCGCTGCCAAGCGTGGTAAATCCGTTGAAGAAATTCTGGGGTAATTGACCATGGCAAAGACTATTAAAATCACTCAAACCCGCAGTGCAATCGGTCGTCTGCCGAAACACAAGGCAACGCTGCTTGGCCTGGGTCTGCGTCGTATTGGTCATACTGTTGAACGTGAGGATACTCCTGCGGTTCGTGGTATGGTCAACGCGGTTTCCTTCATGGTTAAAGTTGAGGAGTAAGAGATGCGTTTAAATACTCTGTCTCCGGCCGAAGGCTCCAAAAAGGCGGGTAAACGCCTGGGTCGTGGTATCGGTTCTGGCCTCGGTAAAACCGGTGGTCGTGGTCACAAAGGTCAGAAATCTCGTTCTGGCGGTGGCGTACGTCGCGGTTTCGAGGGTGGTCAGATGCCTCTGTATCGTCGTCTGCCGAAATTCGGTTTCACTTCTCGTAAAGCAATGATCACGGCAGAGATTCGTCTGTCCGATCTGGCTAAAGTAGAAGGCGACGTAGTAGACCTGAACACGCTGAAAGCGGCTAACATTATCGGCATCCAGATCGAGTTCGCGAAAGTGATCCTGGCTGGTGAAGTTGCTCGTCCGGTAACTGTTCGTGGCTTACGCGTGTCGAAAGGCGCTCGTGCTGCTATCGAAGCTGCTGGCGGTAAAATTGAGGAATAAGTAGCAGATGGCTAAGCAACCGGGATTAGATTTTCAAAGTGCCAAGGGTGGAATTGGCGAACTGAAACGCAGACTGCTGTTTGTTATCGGTGCGTTGATTGTTTTCCGTATTGGCTCTTTTATTCCGATCCCTGGTATCGATGCCGCTGTACTTGCCAAACTGCTTGAACAACAGCGTGGCACCATCATTGAAATGTTCAACATGTTCTCTGGTGGTGCTTTAAGCCGTGCTTCTATCTTCGCATTGGGTATCATGCCGTATATCTCGGCATCGATTATCATCCAATTGTTAACGGTCGTTCATCCGGCCTTGGCAGAATTGAAGAAAGAAGGGGAGTCTGGTCGTCGTAAGATCAGCCAGTACACCCGCTACGGTACTCTGGTGTTGGCAATATTCCAGTCGATCGGTATTGCTACTGGTCTGCCGAATATGCCTGGTATGCAGGGCCTGGTAATGAATCCAGGCTTTGCATTCTACTTCACCGCTGTTGTAAGTCTGGTTACGGGGACAATGTTCCTGATGTGGCTCGGCGAACAGATTACTGAACGTGGTATCGGTAACGGTATTTCGATCATTATCTTCGCTGGTATTGTGGCGGGACTTCCGCCAGCCATTGCCCATACTATCGAGCAAGCGCGTCAAGGCGACCTGCACTTCCTCCTGTTGCTGTTGGTTGCAGTATTAGTATTTGCTGTGACGTTCTTTGTTGTATTCGTTGAACGTGGTCAACGCCGCATTGTGGTAAACTACGCCAAACGTCAGCAAGGCCGTCGAGTCTATGCTGCTCAGAGCACACATTTACCGCTGAAAGTGAATATGGCGGGGGTAATCCCGGCAATCTTCGCTTCCAGTATTATTCTGTTCCCGGCTACCATCGCGTCATGGTTCGGGGGCGGTACTGGTTGGAACTGGCTGACAACAATTTCGCTGTATTTGCAGCCTGGGCAACCGCTTTATGTGTTACTCTATGCGTCTGCAATCATCTTCTTCTGTTTCTTCTACACGGCGTTGGTCTTCAACCCGCGTGAAACAGCAGATAACCTGAAGAAGTCCGGTGCATTTGTACCAGGAATTCGTCCGGGAGAGCAAACGGCGAAGTATATCGATAAAGTAATGACCCGTCTGACTCTGGTCGGTGCGCTTTATATTACTTTTATCTGCCTGATCCCGGAGTTCATGCGTGATGCGATGAAAGTACCGTTCTACTTCGGTGGGACTTCACTGCTTATCGTTGTCGTCGTGATTATGGACTTTATGGCTCAAGTGCAAACTCTGATGATGTCTAGTCAGTATGAGTCTGCATTGAAGAAGGCGAACCTGAAAGGCTACGGCCGGTAATGGTCGCCCGAGAAGTTACGGAGAGTAAAAATGAAAGTTCGTGCTTCCGTCAAGAAATTATGCCGTAACTGCAAAATCGTTAAACGTGATGGCGTCATCCGTGTGATTTGCAGTGCCGAGCCGAAACATAAACAGCGCCAAGGCTGATTATTTCGCATATTTTTCTTGCAAAGTTGGGTTGAGCTGGCTAGATTAGCCAGCCAATCTTTTGTATGTCTGTACGTTTCCATTTGAGTATCCTGAAAACGGGCTTTTCAGCATGGTGCGTGCAAGTAAAATTATAGGAGTGCATAGTGGCCCGTATAGCAGGCATTAACATTCCTGATCAAAAACATGCTGTGATCGCATTAACTTCGATCTACGGTATCGGCAAAACCCGCTCTCAAGCTATTCTGGCTTCTGCGGGCATCGCTGAAAATGTTAAGATCAGTGAGCTGTCTGAAGAACAAATCGACACGCTGCGTGACGAAGTTGCCAAATTTGTCGTTGAAGGTGATCTGCGCCGTGAAATTAGCATGAGCATCAAGCGCCTGATGGATCTTGGTTGCTATCGCGGTTTGCGTCATCGTCGTGGTCTCCCGGTTCGCGGTCAGCGTACCAAGACCAACGCACGTACCCGTAAGGGTCCGCGCAAACCGATCAAGAAATAATCGGGGTGATTGAATAATGGCAAAGGCACCAATTCGTGCACGTAAACGTGTAAGAAAACAAGTCTCTGACGGCGTGGCTCATATCCATGCTTCTTTCAACAACACCATCGTTACTATTACTGATCGTCAGGGTAACGCGCTGGGTTGGGCAACAGCCGGTGGTTCCGGTTTCCGTGGTTCTCGCAAATCCACTCCGTTCGCAGCTCAGGTTGCGGCAGAGCGTTGCGCTGAAGCCGTAAAAGAATATGGCATCAAGAATCTGGAAGTTATGGTTAAGGGACCGGGTCCGGGTCGCGAATCTACTATTCGTGCACTGAACGCCGCTGGTTTCCGCATCACTAATATTACTGATGTGACTCCGATCCCTCACAACGGTTGTCGTCCGCCGAAAAAACGTCGCGTATAACGCGTTCGTTTTCTAGGATTGTTGGAGAAAGAAAATGGCAAGATATTTGGGTCCTAAGCTCAAGCTGAGCCGTCGTGAGGGCACAGACCTGTTCCTTAAGTCTGGCGTTCGCGCGATCGATACCAAGTGTAAAATTGAACAAGCTCCTGGCCAGCACGGTGCGCGTAAACCGCGTCTGTCTGACTATGGTGTGCAGTTGCGTGAAAAGCAAAAAGTTCGCCGTATCTACGGTGTGCTGGAGCGTCAGTTCCGTAACTACTATAAAGAAGCAGCACGTCTGAAAGGCAACACCGGTGAAAACCTGTTGGGTCTGCTGGAAGGTCGTCTGGACAACGTTGTATACCGTATGGGCTTCGGCGCCACTCGTGCAGAAGCACGTCAGTTGGTTAGCCATAAAGCAATCATGGTAAACGGTCGTGTTGTTAACATCGCTTCTTACCAGGTTAGTCCGAATGACGTGGTTAGCATTCGTGAGAAAGCGAAAAAGCAATCTCGCGTGAAAGCCGCTCTGGAGCTGGCTGAGCAGCGTGAAAAGCCAACCTGGCTGGAAGTTGATGCTGGCAAGATGGAAGGTACGTTCAAGCGTAAGCCGGAGCGTTCTGATCTGTCTGCGGACATTAACGAACACCTGATCGTCGAGCTTTACTCCAAGTAAAGCTTAGTACCAAAGAGAGGACACAATGCAGGGTTCTGTGACAGAGTTTCTAAAACCGCGCCTGGTAGATATCGAGCAAGTGAGTTCGACGCACGCCAAGGTGACCCTTGAGCCTTTAGAGCGTGGCTTTGGCCATACTCTGGGTAACGCACTGCGCCGTATTCTGCTCTCATCGATGCCGGGTTGCGCGGTGACAGAGGTTGAGATTGATGGTGTACTTCATGAGTACAGCACCAAAGAAGGCGTTCAGGAAGATATCCTTGAAATCCTGCTCAACCTGAAAGGGCTGGCGGTGAGAGTTCAGGGGAAAGATGATGTTATTCTCACTCTGAATAAATCTGGCATTGGCCCTGTGACCGCAGCCGATATCACCCACGACGGTGATGTCGAAATCGTCAAGCCGCAGCATGTGATCTGCCACCTGACCGATGAAAACGCATCCATTAGCATGCGTATCAAAGTTCAGCGCGGTCGTGGTTATGTGCCGGCGTCTGCCCGAATTCATTCGGAAGAAGATGAGCGCCCGATCGGCCGCCTGCTGGTTGACGCGTGCTACAGCCCTGTAGAGCGTATTGCCTACAATGTTGAAGCAGCACGTGTTGAACAGCGTACCGACCTGGACAAGCTGGTCATCGAAATGGAAACCAATGGCACAATCGATCCTGAAGAGGCGATTCGTCGTGCGGCAACCATCCTGGCAGAACAACTGGAAGCTTTCGTTGACTTACGTGATGTACGTCAGCCGGAAGTCAAAGAAGAGAAACCAGAATTCGATCCGATCCTGCTGCGCCCTGTTGACGATCTGGAATTGACTGTCCGCTCTGCTAACTGCCTCAAGGCAGAAGCTATCCACTATATCGGTGATCTGGTACAGCGTACCGAGGTTGAGTTGCTGAAAACGCCGAACCTGGGTAAAAAATCTCTTACCGAGATTAAAGACGTGCTGGCTTCACGTGGTCTGTCTCTGGGTATGCGCCTGGAAAACTGGCCACCGGCAAGCATTGCTGACGAGTAACCGGATCACAGGTTAAGGTTTTACTGAGAAGGATAAGGTCATGCGCCATCGTAAGAGTGGTCGTCAACTGAACCGCAACAGCAGCCATCGCCAGGCCATGTTCCGTAACATGGCAGGTTCTTTGGTTCGTCATGAGATTATCAAGACGACTCTGCCGAAAGCCAAAGAGCTGCGTCGCGTAGTTGAGCCGCTGATTACTCTTGCCAAGACTGATAGCGTTGCTAATCGTCGTCTGGCATTCGCCCGTACTCGTGATAACGAGATCGTGGCAAAACTGTTTAACGAGCTGGGCCCGCGTTTCGCGAGCCGTGCAGGTGGCTACACTCGTATTCTGAAGTGTGGCTTCCGTGCTGGTGACAATGCTCCGATGGCTTACATCGAGCTGGTTGATCGCGCCGAGCCGAAAGCAGAAGCTGCTGCAGAGTAATCTGTGGTAACGTAAAAAGACCCGCTTCGGCGGGTTTTTTTATATCCTCTGCCCCACCTCTTTCCTACAATATACGTATCTTTTTTGTTCATCCCTCTGGAGACCAATAATGTGGTTGCTTGATCAGTGGGCAGAACGACATATTATCGATGCCCAACAAAAAGGTGAGTTTGATAATCTGCCGGGTAACGGTGAGCCTCTTACGCTGGACGACGACTCACATATTCCGTCTGAGTTGCGTGCAGCATATCGCTTGCTGAAAAATGCAGGCTGTATTCCTCCTGAGCTGGAGTATCGCAAAGAAGCTGTCGCGTTAGCTGACCTCCTCCATACTGTGCAGCCTGATCATCCACAGCACCATGAACTGCAGCGTCGTCTAGCGTTAATTGAGCTGAAACTGCGACAAGCTGGATTAAGCACTGACTTTCTGCGTGGCGAGTACGCGACGAAATTACTGAATAAAATTAATGAGGAGTAGCCATGTACCGCATCGGTGAAATTGCAAAGCTGGCTGACGTTACGCCAGATACAATCCGTTATTACGAGAAACAGGAGATGATGGATCACGAAGTGCGTACGGAAGGCGGTTTTCGTCTTTATACGGATAAAGATCTGCAACGCCTTAAATTTATTCGTCACGCCAGACAGTTGGGTTTCACTTTGGAGTCCATTCGCGAATTGTTATCTATCCGTATTGACCCCGAGCATCATACTTGCCAGGAGTCGAAAAGCATTGTGCAGTCCCGTTTAAGCGAAGTCGAAGCACGAATTGATGAGCTGCAAGCCATGCGTCGATCGCTACAGAAGCTAAATGATGCCTGCTGTGGTACGGCGCACAGCAGTGTTTATTGTTCTATTCTTGAGGCGCTTGAACAAGGAGCGAGTGCGGGTACGGGTACCGGTTCACCTGTCTGTTGATCTTTTACGCAGAGGGATCTACACTCCGCGCGTTTAAACACACAATCTGGAGTAGTTATGAGTCGCTATCAGCATACGAAGGGGCAGATCAACGATAACGCCATTGAGGCACTCTTGCATGACCCACTGTTCCGACAACGGGTCGAGAAGAATAAGAAAGGGAAAGGAAGCTATCTGCGTAAAAACAAACATTCAAAACGAGGTTTTCAGGAGGGCAGTGGCAAACAAGCGAATCGCTTCTTTACCACTGCCCTTCTTATTGCAGCTTAACTCCGGTTATTCTGCTCTTTCAGCAAATCGCGGATTTCGCTCAACAGCACCTCTTCTTTGCTCGGTGCAGGTGGTGCTTTTGGCTCTTCTTCTTGCTTGCGTTTCAGCTTATTGATCAGCTTAATCGCAATGAAAATAGCAAAGGCGACAATAATAAAGTCAAATATGTTCTGGATAAACACACCGTAATGCATGACGACTGCGGGAACATCGCCTTGCGCATCACGCAATGTCAGTGCGAACGATTTAAAATCGATCCCGCCAATTAATAATCCCAACGGCGGCATGATGATGTCAGCGACCAAAGACGACACTATTTTGCCGAAAGCTGCACCGATGATCACACCGACGGCTAAATCCACAACATTTCCGCGCATCGCGAATTCACGGAACTCTTTTAAAATGCTCATATCTCTCTCCATGTGCAGGCTGTCACGGTAAGTCTAACAAAATACCGATCAAATTCCATTTGTGGAAATAACTCGCCGGATTTCTTAACCCTGATAAAGAAAGGGATTAAAAAAAGGCGCCTTAAGCGGCGCCCGGATGATTACAGGAAAAATGGGCTAGGCTGGAACAAACGCTCAACGTCAGTAATATATTTTTTGTCGGTTAAAAACATGATTACATGGTCGCCTTGTTCAATACGTAAATTATCATTGGCGATCATGACATCATTGCCTCGCACGACAGCCCCAATAATTGTGCCCGGCGGCAGTTTGATATCGTCAATCACACGACCCACAACGCGTGAAGTGGTTTCGTCTCCGTGGGCAACCGCCTCAATTGCCTCAGCGACACCGCGACGAAGTGAAGAAACACCGACAATATCTGCTTTGCGTACGTGACTAAGCAGCGCGGAAATAGTCGCTTGTTGAGGAGAGATTGCAATATCGATAACACTGCCCTGTACCAGATCGACATAGGCGCGGCGCTGGATCAGCACCATCACTTTTTTTGCCCCCATGCGTTTGGCAAGCATCGCGGACATAATATTCGCTTCATCGTCGTTGGTAACGGCAATAAAGAGATCTACTTGATCGATGTGCTCTTCCGCCAGTAATTCCTGATCTGAAGCGTCACCATAAAATACAATGGTATTTTGCAGTTTCTCCGCCAGTTCCGCAGCACGCTGCTGATCGCGTTCGATCAACTTCACGCTATAATCTTTTTCCAGTCGATGCGCAAGACCGGCGCCAATATTTCCGCCGCCAACTAACATAATGCGTTTATAGGGTTTTTCCAGGCGTTGTAATTCGCTCATTACGGCGCGTATATGCTGTGATGCGGCAATAAAAAATACTTCATCGCCTGCTTCCACTATCGTTGACCCCTGGGGACGAATAGGGCGATCGTGGCGGAATATCGCGGCAACACGGGTATCAATATGTGGCATGTGCTCGCGCATCGTCGACAGTGCGTTACCGACAAGTGGACCGCCATAATAGGCTTTAACTACGGCCAAGCTCACTTTTCCTTCGGCAAAATTCACCACTTGCAGCGCGCCCGGATATTCTATCAGGCGATAAATACTGTCGATGACAAGTTGCTCGGGCGCAATCAGATGATCGATTGGCACGGCCTCGGAATGGAAGAGTTTATCCGCATCGCGAACATAATCCGGCGAACGGATTCGGGCGATGCGATTTGGTGTATTAAACAGCGAGTAGGCAACCTGGCAGGCAACCATATTAGTTTCGTCTGAGCTGGTAACCGCCACCAACATATCCGCATCATCGGCACCTGCCTCGCGCAGCACGCGTGGATGTGAACCATGCCCTTGTACAACACGCAAATCGAATTTGTCCTGCAGGCTGCGCAGGCGATCGCCATTGGTATCGACAACGGTAATATCGTTATTCTCACCGACCAGGTTTTCAGCCAGCGTACCGCCGACTTGCCCCGCACCCAGAATAATTATTTTCATCTGTTGTGACCCGCTGCTCTCATCACTGTTTGATTATCTTAGCGTAAAAGAAGCCATCGCCTTCTTCCGCGCCAGGCAGATTTTGCTGTCCGGGCTGCTCAAGCGAACCTGTCTGGATAAGCTTCGCATTCGGCGTCCGGGTTAAGAATGCAGCAACCTGCAGACTATTTTCTTCCGGCAGAATTGAGCAGGTCGCGTATACCAGCGTACCGCCTGTTTTCAGATGCGGCCAGATAGCATCCAGAATTTCGGACTGAAGCTGTACAAGTTCCGGGATATCGCGCTCACGACGCAGCCACTTAATGTCCGGATGGCGGCGAATAACACCGGTTGCCGAGCATGGCGCATCCAGAAGAATGCGATCAAATTGTTCATCTTCGCACCACTGGGTCGGGAAACGCCCGTCACCTTGTTTCACCTGCGCTTTCATACCCAGCCGTTTCAGGTTGTCATAAACGCGTGACAAGCGTTGTTCATCAATATCCACAGCAAGTACGTCAGCATCCGGCGCAGCTTCAAGAATATGCGTGGTTTTACCGCCTGGTGCAGCGCAGAGATCGAGGATCCGTTCGCCGTTTTCAGGAGCAAGGAGCGGGATACACCCTTGCGCAGATGCATCTTGTACGGTCACCCATCCTTCTGCGAACCCCGGCAAGGCAGTAACGGGCGCCGCAGTTTCCAGGCGTATGGCGTCCGGATAGTCAGGATGAGAGAAGCCGTGCAGACCTGTTTCTTCCAGCAGCGCCAGCCAGCTATCGCGTGTATGGTGCTGGCGATTTACTCGCAGCCACATGGGGGGACGCTGATTGCTGGACTCCACAATATGTTGCCACTGCTGTGGATATGCCTTTTGCAGTCGTTTTAGCAGCCAGGTCGGGAACAGGTACTTGTTTTCGCTCCTGGCGAACTCAGCCAGCAGCTCTTCTTGTTGGCGTTGAAACTGGCGTAACACGCCGTTAATCAATCCTTTAAGTTGTGGCCGTTTGATGGCCACTGCGCCTTCAACCGTTTCTGCCAGTGCAGCATGGGCAGGAATACGGGTATGCATCAGTTGGTAAAATCCAACCATGATGAGGTAATGTACCGTGCGTTGTTTGCCGGTCATCGGGCGCGACATGAGCTTATTAATAAGCCAATCGAGCTGTGGTAATACGCGTAACACACCAAAGCACAGTTCCTGCAGCAGTGCTTTATCTTTATCGGATACTTTTTGTTGTAACGGCGGCAGAATATTGCTGAGCGATTGCCCTTGTTCCACTACCTGTTCGATGGCCTGTGCGGCCATACTGCGCAAATTGAATTTTTTTTTCATAAGGATAAAAATAAAAACGCCCGGCAGAACCGGGCTCAAAATCAATATCAGGCCAGAAGATTGCCGGGAACAAACCACTCCCGCCGCGAATTTAGAAGATCTTGCGCACTCATGGCTTTTTTACCTGCGGGCTGCAGCGATTCCAGGTTCAATATGCCATCAGCCGTTGCAACCTGGATGCCGGCTTTCGACGTCTCGAGAATCGTGCCAGGAACCGCAGTTGTGGATGACGGAATCACTGACGCTTTCCATACTTTGATCGGCTGCTCGTCAATCACGAACCAGCTCATCGGCCACGGATTAAAAGCGCGAATGCATCGCTCCAATTGAGCCGCGCTCAAGGACCAATCGATACGCGCTTCTTCTTTGCTCAGTTTTTCTGCATAGGTGACCAGCGCTTCATCCTGCACTTGCGGCTCGGCACGTCCCTGCGCTAACTGCTGCAACGTATCGAGTAACCCCTGAGGGCCGAGCTGAGCCAGTTTATCGTACAGCGTAGCACTGGTATCTTCGGCAGTGACAGGACAGGAAAGTTTGTACAACATGTCTCCGGTATCAAGACCAACGTCCATCTGCATGATGGTAACGCCAGTTTCCGCATCGCCGGCCCATAATGAGCGCTGAATAGGTGCGGCACCGCGCCAGCGTGGAAGCAATGAGCCATGAACATTGATACAGCCAAGACGCGGCATTTCCAGTACGGATTTGGGGAGAATCAATCCATAGGCCACCACCACCATCACATCAGCGTTAAGGTTGGCGATCAGTTGCTGGTTTTCCTGAGCACGTAACGATACTGGCTGAAACACGGGCAGACCTTTTTCTTCTGCCAATACCTTAACCGGGCTGGGCATCAGTTTTTTTCCACGGCCAGCAGGGCGGTCGGGTTGGGTGAACACGCCGACTATCTGATGTTCAGAAGACAGCAGCGCGTCAAGATGACGCGCTGCAAAGTCCGGGGTGCCGGCGAAAATAATACGTAACGATTCTGACACGTTTATCCCTTCAGCCCGTATTACGCACGGGCGTTCATGCGATCCAGTTTTTCAACTTTCTGACGAATACGTTGGCGTTTCATCGGCGACAGATAATCGATAAACAATTTGCCCACCAGATGATCCATTTCATGCTGGATACAGATCGCCAGTAAGCCGTCAGCCTCCAGCTCAAATGTTTTTCCATCACGATCGAGCGCGCGGATTTTTACTTTCTCAGCACGCGGAACAAGCGCGCGCTGTTCCGGAATTGACAGGCAGCCTTCTTCGATACCTGTTTCACCGCTTTTTTCCAGCAGTTCCGGGTTAATCAGCACCAGTTGCTCATCGCGATTTTCTGACACATCGATAACGATAATGCGCTGATGAATATCTACCTGGGTTGCAGCCAGGCCAATGCCTTCTTCTGCGTACATCGTTTCAAACATATCATCGACGATACGCTTAATGTCCGCATTCACTTCTTTTACCGGCGTAGCGACTTTGCGAAGACGCTCGTCCGGAATATGTAACACATGCAAAACTGCCATAAATATCCAGAGTCGTGTTCAGGAGTTGGTGAGAATATTACCTCTATTCTAGACAAATCCCCTTCCGATTGACAGCATCAGTGACCAATCGCAAGGATTGGCGGGGCGGCTTGTGGCAGGGAGGAAGGATGACACCCACGGAGATTTGGCTGCGTTTAATGCAGGTTGGCGATTTGTGTGGCGACCGATGGCTAAATACGGAGCAATGGCTGTCGCATAATCAAGAATATACACCTGATGCGCTCCAACACATTGGTTTGACCGCAGCACAGACCCGACGATTTTTTTCACTCACGCAGAGTGAAATTGAGCGAACCCTTTCCTGGCTTGCTGCACCGGATCATCATTTAATTCTTGCCAGTGACGAGGCATACCCCATGTCACTTCGCGCGACGGATGATTACCCTGGCGCGATCTTTGTGAAGGGGACGATTTCGGTACTAAAAACAAAACAACTGGCGGTCGTCGGAAGTCGGGCGCACTCGTGGTATGGCGAACGTTGGGGGCGAACCTTTTGTGGGATGCTTGCAGCCAGTGGGTTAACGATCACCAGCGGGCTGGCATTAGGGATCGATAGTGTTGCTCATCGTGCTGCTTTAGATGCGAACGGCAAGAGTATTGCTGTTTTGGGGAATGGTTTACATCATATTCATCCGCGCCGGCATGCATCTCTGGCTGCACAATTGATCGAGCGAGGTGGAGCCCTTGTGTCAGAATTCCCTTTGCAGGCGCCGCCTTTGCCTGGGCATTTTCCTCGCCGCAACAGGATTATTAGCGGGCTTAGCCTGGGTGTACTCGTCGTCGAAGCTGCCGTGCGCAGCGGTTCCCTGGTCACTGCCCGTGCTGCGCTTGAACAAGGCCGTGAAGTGTTTGCTCTGCCAGGGCCAATTGGTAGCCCTGGCAGCGAAGGGCCCCACTGGCTAATTAAGCAGGGAGCAACACCGGTGACATCGGCAGAAGAGATCCTCGAAAATTTGCAAAATGATCTCAATTGGCTACCTGAATCACGCGAAAAAACAATTTATTCATCAGATCAAGAAAGCGCGGCATTGCCATTTCCTGAGCTCCTGGCTAACGTAGGAGATGAGGTAACACCTGTTGACGTCGTCGCTGAACGTGCCGGCCAACCTGTGCCAGTTACTGCATCACAATTGCTTGAACTGGAGTTAGCAGGATGGATCGCAGCTGTACCCGGCGGCTATGTCCGATTGAGGAGGGCAAGCCATGTTCGACGTACTAATGTACTTGTTTGAGACTTACATCCATAACGAAGTTGAAATGCGTGTGGATCAAGACAAACTGGAACGGGATCTTACCGACGCCGGATTTGATCGTGAAGACATCTACAATGCACTTCTCTGGCTGGAAAAGCTGGCTGATTATCAGGAAGGCCTTGTCGAACCGATGCAGCTTGCTTCTGATCCGCTCTCTGTGCGTATTTATACTGCGGACGAGTGCGAAAGGCTGGATGCCAGTTGCCGGGGGTTTTTATTATTCCTCGAGCAGATTCAGGTGCTAAACCTCGAAACGCGAGAAATGGTGATTGAACGTGTGCTGGCGCTGGATACGGCAGAGTTCGAACTGGAAGATCTGAAATGGGTCATTCTGATGGTGCTCTTCAATATTCCAGGATGTGAGAACGCATACCAGCAAATGGAAGAATTACTCTTTGAAGTGAATGAAGGTATGCTGCACTAATCATTTTTGCAGCTTCAAGAGTCGTTATGGCCAAATCAGCACTGTTTTCGGTGCGTAACAATGAGCCCTGCCCACAATGCGGGGCTGAACTTGTTATTCGCTCCGGGAAACACGGTCCGTTTCTCGGATGCTCACATTATCCGGAATGCGATTATGTACGCCCCCTGAAGAGCCAGGCGGACGGACATATCGTTAAAGTTCTGGAAGGGCATGTTTGCCCTGAATGCGGTGCCACCATGGTGCTGCGTCAAGGGCGTTTTGGTATGTTTATTGGTTGTAGCCAGTATCCTGAGTGTGAACATACCGAGCTGATTGATAAACCCGACGAGACGGCAATAACCTGCCCTCAGTGTCAGAATGGGCATCTGGTGCAGCGCCGCTCCCGATATGGTAAGACCTTCTACTCCTGCGATCGCTATCCTGATTGCCAGTTCGTCATTAATTTCAAGCCAGTGGCGGGCGAATGCCCTGTGTGCCGCTACCCGCTACTTATAGAAAAGAAAACCGCGCAGGGTGTGAAATGCTTTTGCGCCAGTAAACAATGTGGACAGCCGGTAACGGCGGAACAAACTCGTGAAGAATAACCTGCCAACAGACCCAATCGCTGCGGCGGTAGAGGTTTTGAATAAAGAACACGTCATCGCATATCCAACAGAAGCTGTTTTCGGCGTCGGTTGTGACCCGGACAGCGAAATCGCGGTTCATCGCCTGCTTGAACTGAAGCAACGCTCGGTTGAAAAAGGATTGATCCTGATTGCCGCAAGCTTTGAACAACTGAAACCCTATATTGATGACAGCATGTTGACCGATGCGCAGCGTCAGACGATTTTTGCCAGTTGGCCCGGCCCGGTGACTTTTGTCTTCCCGGCGAAGCCTACGACGCCTCGTTGGTTGACAGGCCGTTTCGACTCGTTGGCTGTGCGCGTTACCAATCATCCGGATGTCATTGCGCTGTGTGAGGCGTACGGCAAGCCGCTGGTATCGACCAGCGCTAACTTGTCTGGCTTACCACCTTGCAGAACTGCAAAAGAAGTGGCTGATCAGTTCGGCGTGGATTTTCCGGTCATTGATGCGCCAACAGGAGGACGACAGAATCCTTCTGAAATCCGGGATGCTCTAACCGGCGAACTTTTCCGTCAGGGGTAATCATATGGAATCCTATGCAGTTTTTGGTAATCCCATCGCGCATAGCAAATCGCCTTTTATTCATCAGCAGTTTGCTACGCAACTGTGTATTGATCATCAATATGGTCGTGTGCTTGCGCCGGTGAATGATTTTGTGAATACACTGGAGTCCTTTTTTGCCGGAGGCGGAAAAGGGGCCAATATTACAGTGCCTTTCAAAGAAGAAGCTTTTGCCCGCGCTGATGAACTGACCGAACGTGCTGCGCTTGCTGGGGCGGTCAATACACTAAAGCGACTAGAAGATGGCCGCTTACTCGGAGACAACACGGATGGAATTGGCCTGCTGAGCGATCTCGAACGTCTGGCATTTATCCGCCCGGGGTTTCGCATTCTTCTGATCGGTGCGGGTGGTGCCGCGCGGGGTGTATTGCTTCCCTTGCTCTCATTGGACTGCGCGGTAACCATTACTAATCGCACAGGGGCTCGTGCAGAAGAGCTGGCTCGACTCTTCGCCCATACGGGGAGTGTTGATGCGGTAGCCATGGATGACCTGGCTGACCATGCATTTGATCTTATTATCAATGCCACTTCCAGCGGGATTGGTGGAGACATTCCCGCATTGCCGGAAGCCATCATTCACCCTCAGACATATTGCTACGACATGTTTTATCAGAAGGGGAATACGCCATTCCTTGCCTGGTGCGAAAAGCTGGGCGCAAAGAATTGTGCCGATGGTCTGGGCATGCTGGTGGGACAAGCGGCCCATGCCGTGCTGTTGTGGCATGGTGTACTGCCTGACGTTGAACCTGTCATTAACTCCCTGAAGCTGGAACTGGCGAAATGAATCAGGCCATCCAGTTTCCTGATCGCGAAGAGTGGAATGTCTCAGCGCAGGCGGTCTTTTTCCCCGCGCTGGTCAATGGTATGCAACTCAGCTGT
The DNA here is from genome assembly GCF_900094925.1 of Kosakonia oryzendophytica. GTDB lineage: Bacteria > Pseudomonadota > Gammaproteobacteria > Enterobacterales > Enterobacteriaceae > Kosakonia > Kosakonia oryzendophytica. The sequence goes on from NZ_FMAY01000023.1 coordinate 25,905, forward strand.
GCAATCAAAGGTGAAGTACTGGCACGACGTTTTGGTAGTGCAGCGCCAGAAGAGCATCTGGCGCTGTTTCGTGAATATCGCTGGGATTTAGAAGAGGAGGCTGAGCAACGTATTCGGCAGCAAGAAGAAGATGATCAGGGCGTTGTCTGGCTGTCCTGATCAATGTATTCGTCTTTCCACTTCACATAGTTATTTGCGGAGTATTTCAGCCCTTCTATTTCCGCTTCCTTCAGGGGGCGGATTTGTTTTACCGGGCTTCCCAGATAAAGATAGCCACTCTCCAGGCGCTTATTTTGGGGAACCAGGCTGCCAGCCCCGATCATTACGTCATCTTCTATTATGGCACCATCAAGTAAAATCGATCCCATACCGACCAGAACCCGATTACCAATAGTGCAACCGTGTAACATCACTTTATGTCCCACAGTAACATCTTCACCAATGATCAGCGGGTCGCCTTCAGGATTAGATGATGATTTATGTGTGACGTGCAGAACGCTGCCATCTTGAATATTGCTGCGCGCACCTATTTCTACATAATTCACATCACCCCGGATCACGACTAACGGCCAGATCCCAACATCATCAGCAATCCGGACATCGCCAATGACCACACTCGTAGCATCGACCATGACTCGTTGACCAATGCGAGGGAAAAGATCTTTATATGGACGTAAAGCAGCAGACATAATTACCTCATCAAATACTGACCCAGATAATGACTGTGATCGGAAGAAAGATCTTCTGCAAGCCATTTACATATCATTATTTGAACACATCGTACGGGATCGCAGCGGAAAGAATGAAAAAACAGCACTTAGAAAAAAAGATCGCAAAAAGACTTGTGCTTAAAATTGGGATCCCTATAATGCGCCTCCGTTGACACGACAACGTGAATCACTTCACGAGATAGTCGAAACAACGAGAGAGAAAAATCCTGAAATTCAGGGTTGACTCTGAAAGAGGAAAGCGTAATATACGCCACCTCGTGACAGCGCTCCAGAGCGCGTCACAACTGCTCTTTAACAATTTATCAGACAATCTGTGTGGGCACTCAAAGTGACATGGATTCTTGACGTCCACGGACGCTAAATGAATACCAAGTCTCACGAGTGAACACGTAATTCATTACGAAGTTTAATTCGATGAGCATCAAACTTTTAAATTGAAGAGTTTGATCATGGCTCAGATTGAACGCTGGCGGCAGGCCTAACACATGCAAGTCG
>NZ_FMAY01000010.1:0-87875 GCF_900094925.1 Kosakonia oryzendophytica
TCGTAACCGGTGAGGTGCAGCAGGCTGTAAATCAGCATCGAGCCGTGGCCGTTGGACAGCACAAAGCGGTCGCGGTCAGCCCATGCCGGGTTCTGCGGGTTGTGGTTCAGGAAATCACGCCACAGGACTTCGGCAATGTCAGCCATCCCCATCGGGGCTCCCGGGTGACCGGATTTGGCTTTCTGTACCGCGTCCATCGAGAGCGCTCGCAGGGCATTGGCGCAAATGCGCCGTTGTAGGTTTGCTGTGTTCATCTTTTTTCCTTGCGGCGGTTCAGAGCATCTGGCGGATCATCTCTTCCAGCTTCAACTGGTCAGCCGCAAACAAGCGGATCCCTTCGGCCAGTTTTTCAACCGCCATCGCATCCTGATGATGCTGCCAGAGAAACTCTGACTGGGTCATTGGACTGGGGCGGGTTTCGCTGACACAACCCGGATGAAGCTGCCGGGTCAGCGGCGCGTCACACGCTGCCAGCACATCCAGCAGTGCAGGTGAGATGGTCAGACGGTCGCAGCCCGCTAATGCCTGAATCTGTTCTATCCGCCGGAAACTGGCGCCCATCACCACGGTGTCGTAGCCGTGGGCTTTATAATACTGGTAGATATCGCGTACCGATTTCACCCCTGCATCGCTCGCGGCGTGGTACGGCGCGTGCGGGGCGTTTTTCTGATACCAGTCGTAAATACGTCCCACAAACGGTGAAATCAGGAACACCCCAGCTTCTGCGCAAGCCCGTGCCTGGGCGAAGGAGAACAGCAGCGTCAGGTTGCAGTTAATGCCACTTTGCTCCAGCTCTTCAGCCGCGCGGATCCCCTCCCAGGTTGCCGCCAGCTTGATCAGGATACGCGATGGCGCGATCCCGTTTTCCTGGTACAACTGAATCAGTTTACGTGCACGGGTGACACACATCCCGCGATCCCAGGCAAAACGGGCGTCCACCTCGGTGGAAATACGCCCCGGCACATGGCGCAGCACTTCCGTGCCGATATCCACAGCGACTTGATCACAGGCATTGATCAACTGCGTTTCGGCACTGCCGCCCTGACGGCGTGCTTTGCCCACCGCATCGGCAATCAGCGCCTGGTACTGCGGCAGTTGCGCGGCTTTCAGCACCAGTGACGGGTTGGTGGTGGCATCCTGCGGGGCAAATTTTTTAATCGAATCAATATCGCCGGTATCCGCAACAACGACGGTCATCTCTTTTAACGCGCTTAATTGGTTCATCACAGGCTCCGTTAATCTCTGGCATGCTGATTCTGGTAATAGTCAATGCGCTCCACTTTTGCCGCAGAACCGCCCCCTTCGTACTCCGACTCCAGCCACGCCTGGATGATTTTTTTCCCAAGCTCTGCACCAATCACCCGCGCGCCCAAGGTGATGATTTGCGCATTATTGCTTTTACGCGCACGCTCGGCGGAGAAAGTGTCATGGCACTGCGCCGCGCGCACGCCTGGCACTTTATTCGCCACAATGCTCATACCAATGCCGGTGCCGCAAATTAAAATGCCGCGATCGTGCTCTCCCTGTTTAATGGCCATCGCCACTTCATGGGCAACGTCAGGATAATAATTCGCGTCGGTTCGTTTATCGCTGCTGTAATCAACGACAGTGATACCCTGCTCTGCCAGATAATTGACGATAGCATCGCGAAACGCATAGGCCGCATCATCCGCACCAATGGCGATTGTTTTCATAACAGTGTCCTCAAATTATTCACGGTAAATACAAATCTGGTCCCCGGGGAGAATCGTCTCTGGCGTCGGTCCACAGAGGTGGACCGTGCCGGGTAATTCGGCGTCAATCGCGCCATCAAAATTAAGGGTAATATGTCCAAGCTGTTTTAAATTTGCCGTTGCCACACTGCCAACGGCAGTAATACGATAAATAACAGAATTAAGGGTAACTTTCTGGCCGGGTAATAATACTGCGTTAAATTTACCCGGCCGGTGTATTGCACAATATTCTGCAATATCCGTCGGCACCGGTTCCGCAAAGAGAATTAATTTATGTTGCTGTAAATACTCTGCGACAAAATCACCGACCTGCGTGACCTCCAGTTGGTACAACGGCAATGACATTTATTTATTTCCTTTACTACTGACCTGCGACGAGAGCGGCAATGACGTCTCTTCAGCGGGTTTGATCACCTCCACCGCTGGCGCGCGCGCTTTCAATCGCTTATCAAACCAGGCCACTAGCACCGGAGCAGTCAGCATGGTGATGATACTGGCGGTCGCCAGTTGCGCCGTTGCAGCATCCACATAGACCGCCAGCGACGGGTCCGCCTGTGCCACCATCGCCGGGGTCAATGCCGAGCTGGCCGCCGTGGTGCCCAGCGCAGCGCCAAGCGCCGTTTTCTTCTTCAGGAACAGGTTATAAAGGAAGTAGAAAATAATGCCGGTACAGGCAGAGATAAGGCCGAGCACAATGCCCGATAACCCGGCGGTAAACACCGTATTGATGCTGGAGTTCGCGCCGATGGCAAACGACATAATAATGATGATCAGCGGCTGGGCAGAGGCGCAAAGCTGTTTGAATCGCTCATCAAGGTTGCCCCACAGCATGCCGATTAACAGCGGGATCAACATCGACAACAGTGCGGCAAAAGGAATATTGGCCAGCCCGCTAACGCCAAGCACCATCATGGTGACGAAGGGGCCATCTTTCACGCAGAACACCGAAATCGCCCCGGCGTCGCTGGCATCGCCGTAATTACTGCACAGCGCAATATAGAGAGAGCTGTTCGAACTGGTCAGGCAGGCGACAAACGCCAGCGTAGAGATGCCAAGAAATCCGACCGGGCCAAACATCGATCCGACCAGCCAGACCGCAAGCGCCCCGGCCACACATTTAAGCAGCAGCAGCACCGCCCCTTTGTACAAGGGTAGCCCGGCCTGGCGAATATTAATCGATGTTCCGCATATCAGCAGAAATATACCCATCATGGCGCTGGAACCCACTTTAAATAACGCCGTAGTCGGGCCGCCGATGCTTAATACCTGAGGAGCAAATGTATTCAGCAAAATAGCCGCCACCAGCGGGATAATAATCAGCCCACCTGGCACCTTATTCATTTTGTCAAAAATATTAATATTCATAGGGTGTAACTCGCATACAGGATACAAGAGTGAATATTCACGACGCACTGCCCGAACGTTGTTCGCGTCGCATATTGTTATATTTGTTATTGCAGTGATTCTTTATAAATATGTTCAACAATGGTGCTGATAATATCTTCCGGTCCGGTTAAACCACCTTTGCCCACGCAAACCAGCCCCGCATACTCCCCGCCGATAATACGCACCATATCGGTTTGTGGAATAACATAGTCGATCATCTCAATGCCGGTAGCGCCCAATTCTTTCAGGACATTCACCATCGTATCGCCGCCGGTCATATAGATGCCTTTGATCTCCTCCGGCGCACAATTGAGGATCTCTTTGACGATGCTGCCAAGACCCTTATTGATGTTTTCCGCCGCCTGACCGTGGTCAAGATTGAAACGTTGCTCCTCTTCCCGCAGATCCAGCAACCTGCCTGTTAACGCTGACTCAAAAACGAACAAGGCATTTTTATGCGTGGTGACGCACTGGTGCGCCTGGCGCACAATGCGGCTGATTTCGATGTCGGCGGCGTTTTGCCGATCGACAAGCAGTTCCGCGTCCACCGGGATATGGCATACGCGATCGTCATGCGCAATTAAGTGCCCGAGTTGCTTTTTCGTCACCGGCGTTGCGCTTCCGGCCACAATCACCACCGAACCGCGCTGCGCACTGCGGGGCAGCGACGGCTGCGTCAGTCGTTTGTCTTCGCGCATTAACCCGCGATGCACCGCCAGTCGCTCAGTAAACGGACCCGGGTCGACAGCCAGCACATTCCAGTTCAGCGTGACCACGGCGCGGGCAATCGCATCCACATCATCCAGCGTAATGGCATCCACCACGATCACTCGCACGCCTTCCTGCTGCCGTGCCTGCAATTGCTGCTGGATTTGTGCGTCTCCCTGCATCACCTGCGCCAGAGCAATATGGCCGACATGGTGCTGCGTTTGATTAGCCAGTAACCCCGGCACCCAGGACTCGGTCACTGGCGTGCGGACATCACGCGCCACATCGGTACAGGAGAGCGCCACCGAATCAATCACCGAATATCCGCCGACCAGAATACGCCGGGACTGCGGCATGGCGGGAACCACAACGGCCACCGTTTCCTGCGGCAGTAGCGCCAGCATGGCGTCAATCTCATAGCCAATACCGCCGCGCAACGTGGTATCGATGCGTTTGGTAAAGTAGTGCGCGCCGCGCGATTTAAGCTGTTGTACCGCGGCGCTGACGCGCTGCTGGGCTTCGGCTTTCGGTAACGGACGGCTGTCGCTGCTGACCACCATCGCCGGGTAATCCACTTCGTTGCGGGCGAACGACTCGGTGTCGAAAAATGCCGCCGTTTTCAGCCCACTGCGCGCCAGCAGCACACCGACGGTGGTTGCACCGGTCAGATCGTCGGCGACGATCCCCAGTTTTACCCCCTCTCCTGCCGGGTAGACCCGTTCAATGCATGCTGGCGTCACGCCGGAGACATAGATCTCTTCGTGGATATACTCAGCCAGCGGGCCGCTCTTGCCGGTGTGGTGCAGGTTAATGGTCGGAATACCGCGTTTCGGGTACAGCCCGCAGCGCAGCGTGCCGCCGCAGTCGATCACCATCACGCCGATCTCATTTTCCGCCGGTTCGCCATGTTTGAAGACATCCACCGACGGCCAGCCCGTGAGTTCGCACAGCCGGTCAACGACAGGGGGGCGAATGCCCCCGGTGATATAGGCGATTTTTTTCGGCTGGGCGAGCGAAATTTTCAACGGTCCGCCCCAACCTTTACTGCCTTTGCTAATTAACAGATAGTTTTCCATTCTCTGTCCCCAGGTCATGCTCAGCGTGTTAGTGCTGCTTCATTTTCCAGTAGCGCGCGGCGACCACCGTAGATTCCAGCATGCTCACCGTGCCTGCTTTGCCGGTACCGGCAATGTCGAACGCCGTACCGTGATCGACCGAACTGCGCATAAACGGCAGGCCGAAGGTAATGGTGATCGAACGTTCAAAATCTAGGGTTTTACAGGCGATATGCCCCTGGTCGTGATACAGCGACAGGATGGCGTCGTAGTTGCCGAGTTTGCCGAGATGGAAAACGGAGTCCGCCGGGACCGGACCAATGGCGTTGATCCCTTCCGCCTGCGCGGCTTTCACCGCCGGGATCAGATTATCGGCTTCTTCATGGCCAAACAGACCGTTGTCGGAACCGTGGGGGTTAAGCGCCGCGACCGCAATGCGCGGGTTCTTAATGTTGAGCGCCGTGAACTCGTGGTTGATCTGCTGTACACAGGCCAGTACGCGCTCTTTGTTGGCGTAGTCACAGGCATCTTTCAGCGCCATGTGGCGGCTGACAAAGAACACGCGCAGGTTGTGCACATGGAACATCGTCAAACCGTAATCGGAACGCGTTTCGACCTGGTAAATTTCCGTGTGGCCTGGCAACTTACAGCCCGCCAGTTTGATGGCTTCTTTGTGGATGGGCGCAGTAGAGACGACATCAATCAGCCCCGCCATCCCCAGTTCGATGGATTTCATAACATAATCCAGCGACATTTTTCCCGCCAGTTGCTGGACTTTGCCCCAGACAATGCTGTCGCAGTCATAGTCGCCAGTTTCCAGCACATCCAGCGTACCCCAGCTGTACTTCGCCTGATCCGGATGGGTGATTTTATTGATCGGGAAATTGCACCCCTGGATTTTCATCGCCCGCTGAATGATAGGGATGGAGCCAATCAGGAATGGCTTGCACTCGTCATACACACTTTTGTCCATCAACGTCGCTACGGTGATTTCCGGGCCAATCCCGGCGGGATCGCCAATGGTGACAGCTACAACGGGTTTTTTATCTACAGACATCGTCGGACCTCTCGGTAATGGAACGCTGTTCGTTCATATGTTCACTTGTAAATCATATGAACATAAAGTTAACCGATGTTTTTCCGGCGATAAGTGATGGAGATCACATAAAATTTCGTGACCCATTTTTGATCGCAAAAATGTGATCTAACATATGTTCAAGCAATGAATAAATGTTCAAATTAAGCAAACCGATGCATAACACATTGCACAGGTATTTGATTAGCAAGGAAATGGAGTTAAAGATGAAAAGCCTGATGATTGGCACAAGCTGGAAAATGAATAAACCGTTGTCGGAAGCGATGGCCTACTGCGAGGTGCTCGCCACCCATTTACCACCGGTGATGCACCCATCCATTCAGCCCTTCTTCATTCCCCCGTTTACCGCTATCCAACCGGTAAGCGACTTCTTTCGCATGCATACGTTGCCGTGCCTGACCGGTGCACAAAATATGCATCAGCAAGAAGCCGGTGCGTGGACCGGCGAGATCTCCGCCAGCATGATTGCTGAAACCGGCGCCACGCTGGTGGAGATGGGGCACTCTGAACGACGCGGCGCGTTCAATGAAACCGATGCCGCCATCAACGCCAAAGTCCATACTGCGCTGCGCCACGGCCTGCGTCCGCTGGTTTGCATTGGTGACAGCGCCGATGAAAAACGCTGGGGTGTCTCCATTGAAACCGTGACGCGGCAGATGAAAATCGCGCTGTACGGCCTGAGCGCCACGCAAGCGCAGCAAACGCTCATCGCCTATGAACCGATCTGGGCGATAGGTGAACAGGGCGTTCCGGCCACGCCAGAACAGGCTGCGGAGATCCACCAGACGTTGCGTGCAGCGCTATGTGCGCTGTACGGCGAAGAGCATGGGCATAAGATCCCGTTACTGTATGGCGGCAGCGTCAATCTGCAAAATTGCGCGGAACTGGCGGCGCAGCCCAATATTGACGGTTTGTTTATTGGCCGGGCCGCATGGGATGCCGCTGACTATTGCGCAATTGTGCAACGCGTAGTGCAGGATTTTATCGCCAAAGCGCAGTAGTATTAAGGAGATATCGGCAATGGAAAAACAATGCGATGGCTGAACAAGACTCTGATTACGAACTTCTGACGGAAATAGCCGTCGCGTATTACGAGCAGGAACAGACCCAGGAAGAAATTGCCCAGCGGTTTGGCATCTCGCGTATTAAAGTCGGCAGGCTGCTGAAAAAAGCCCGCCACGAGGGGATCGTTGAAATCAACGTTAAATATCACCCGGTCTTTAGTTCGCAGATTGAACAACAGTTCATTCAAAATTTTGGTATCAAACGGGCGTTAATCGCCCTTGATCATCATGATGAGGATGAGCAGCGCCAGCAAGTGGCGGCTCTGGTCAGCAACTATCTTGCCACCATTCTGAAAAACGACATGACCGTCACCGTCGGTCAGGGGCGTAATGTGGCGGCAGTGGCCAATCACGTGGGTATTTTCCCGGAGCGTTCCTGCCGCTTTATTTGCGGTATCGGCGGTACCAAGCGCGATGGTCAGCTTATCGACGCCGACCATATCAGCCGTAATCTGGCGCGTAAATTCAACGGGTTTAGTGAAACGCTGTATGCGCCGGCCTATGTGGAAACCCCGGCATTGCGCGAGGCGTTTATCCAGAACCGCCTGATCAAAGCCACCCTCGAACAGGCGAGCAAGGCAGACATTGCGCTGATTGGTCTCGGAGATATGAACGAAAACAGCTTTATGGTGCAACTGGGGTGGTTTACGCCGCAGGAGATCATTACCGCCCGTCAGGAACAGGGCGTGGTGGGTGACCTGGCCGGCTACAGCTTTTTCAACATTCAGGGTACCCCGGTCGACACGGTGATGAACGATCGGGTGATTGGCCTGAGTCTGGAGCAGCTGCGCACCATTCCCTGCGTTATAGCGATTGCATCGGAAAGCACCAAAGCAACGGCCATTCTCGGCGCGTTGCGTACCGGGGTGATCGATGTGCTGGCCACCAGTGCCTCGAACGCCCGCACGGTGATCAATCTGCAAAAAGCGCTGTAAACCGCCCTCCTCTCCCGCCGGAGAGGAGCGGTTTTCGCGTTACAGCTTTTTCAGCAGTTTTTCGACGTACTCCGGCACCACCACGCTTGCCAGTCCGTAATGTTTCTCTTCGAACTCGCTGCCCACCTGGCTCGGTTCGAGGTTCAGCTCGACGGTGTGCGCGCCATGCAGTTTTGCTTCGTGAACAAACCCGGCGGCAGGATAGACATGGCCGGACGTGCCGATAGCAATAAAGACATCTGCCATTGCCAGCGCGCTGTAGATCTCATCCATGCCCAGCGGCATCTCGCCAAACCACACTACGTGCGGGCGCAGCGGCGCAGGAAACTGGCAACAGTGGCATTTGTCGTCACGGGTGACATCATCGGTCCACTTCAGCACCTGCCCGCTCTGGGAACAGCGCACTTTCAACAACTCGCCGTGCATATGGATGATGTGTTTATTTCCGGCACGCTCATGCAGGTTGTCGATATTCTGCGTGATCAGTAAAAAGCGATCCCCCAATGCCTGCTCCAGTTCGGCCAGCGCCAGATGCGCGGCGTTGGGCACAATTTCCGGCTGCTGGAGCTGGCGGCGGCGATCGTTATAAAAGGTTTGCACCAGTTGTGGGTTGCGGGCAAAGCCTTCCGGCGTCGCCACATCTTCGACATGATGTTCTTCCCACAGCCCATCTGCCGCACGGAAGGTGCGGATCCCGGACTCGGCGGAGATCCCCGCCCCGGTCAGTACGACAACTCTCGGTTTTTCCATCACTTCAGGCACCATTGTGTCACGGAAAAAAATGCGCTGGCGTAACCGCTCACGCAAGCGGCGTTTGTTATGGCGAAAACGGCTGAGACGATGTGAACGTCGCGATTGCATGGCATCCTCTCAGGACGGATCAGTAAGATGAAGAAATGCCGCACCGCGCATACCGCCTGCGTCACCGTAGCGCGCGCATTCAATACGCGGCACCTCGCCCGCTGGTAGCAGATGCGGGCGGATACGCTCCGGCAGCAATTGCGTCAGCGCGCTGAAATTGGATAATCCACCGCCAATCACCAGCAGATCCGGGTCGATAATGGTCAGAATATTACCCAGACACACCGCCAGCAAGTCGACATAGCGTTCGACATGGGCCAGTGCTTTCGCCTCGCCTTGCTGCCAGCGGGTGATGATCTCCGGCGCAGACAATGACTGATGGTAGAAGTGTTTGTACAGCCATGCAAAACCACGGCCGGAAAGATAGTTCTCAATACAGCCGATTTTGCCACAGCCGCAGCGTGTGAGCGGAAAATCAAACCCCATCAGCCCCAGCGCATCGACGGGCAAACGGATATGACCAAACTCGCCGGTGATAAAACGCTGCCCGGTCACAGTCTTGCCATTCACCACCAGTCCGCCGCCCACACCCGTGCCAAGGATCAGCCCCATCACCAGCGGATAGCGCCGGAATTCATCATCCCAGGCTTCAGAGAGGGTGAAACAGTTGGCATCGTTATCCAGCCGGACGTCACGCTCCAGCAACGCGCTGAGATCGGTGCGCAGCGACTGGCCGCTAGCGGCGGGCAGATTGGCGGTATACAACGTACCGTCGGCGGTTTCCGGCATGCCAGGGATGCCGATGCCGACCGTGCCTTTCACGCCGAAACGTGCATCCGCCTCTGCGACCAGCTCAGCAATGGCGCGCAAAAAGGATGTATAACTGTCATGGGGCGTGGCGACACGTGTTTCCCACTGTAACCGTCGATTGGCGTCAAAGACACCTAACGCGATTTTACTGCCGCCAATATCAAATCCGTAATTCATCGCCACTCCTTCGTTGTGGCCCTGCTCACGCCGGGATTACTGCCCGCTCAGTACTCTCGCCGGATCAATATTGCTCGCCCGGCGCGCCGGATACCAGCTCGCCAGCAGGCTTAATACCAACGCCGTCGCCAGAACGTACATCACATCCAGCGGATGAAGTTCCGACGGCAGGAAGTCGATAAAGTAGATATCGCCCGACAAGAACTGATGACCGATAATTTTTTCTATACCGTTGATAATTGGCGTTAATTGCAGCGAAACCACCACGCCAATCACCACACCGCAAAGGCTGCCCAGCAACCCGGCCAGCAAACCGTACCAGACGAAAACGGCGCGAATAAGACCATCTTTCGCCCCGAGCGTACGCAATACCGCAATATCGGCGCTCTTGTCTTTTACTGCCATCACCAGCGTGGAGACAATATTAAAACAGGCCACGCCAATCACCAGCACCATAGCCAGATACATAATGGCGCGGATCATCTGGATGTCGCGATACATATAGCCATATTTGCCGATCCAGCTTTTGATATAAACATAGCTGTTGGTCACTTCACCCGCATCGCGCACCAGCTTATTGGCGTTAAAGACATCGTTGACTTTAATGGCGATGCCGGTAACGCTGCCGCCCATCTCCAGATATTGCTGCGCATCCGCCATCGGGATCATCGCGAAACCGTGATCAAGCTGACCACTGAGTTGCAGAATACCCGTGACATGCAACCGCACGCGTTTGGGCTGCAACAGTTTATGCGCGTCGTCAGAGTTAGGGATCATGATGGACACCCAGTCGCCCTGCTGCACTTTCAGCGCATCGGCCACGCCTTTCCCCAAAATGATTTGCTGCTCACCGGCTTTAAAATTACGCCAGGCGTCGCCCTGGATATATTTCGGTAACGCGCTGAGGTCAGTTTCCTGCTGCGGATCAACGCCTTTGACCTGAATCGCGCGCAGGTTAGCACCGCTCTCCACCAGCCCTGTAAAGTTGATATAGGGTGCCGCCGCCGCAATGCCCGGCACTTTCTTCACTTTTTCCAGCGCGGTATTCCAGTCATTCCACGGCTGGTTCACCGGCTCGATCTCACCATGTGGCACAACCGCCAGAATGCGGTTATTCAGTTCGCGCTCAAAACCGTTCATCGCGCTCAGACCGACGATCAGCACCGCTACACCCAGCGCGATGCCGATAGTCGAGATCACCGAAATCAACGAAACCATCCCACCGCGACGGCGTCCGCGGCTGAAACGCAAGGCAATCAATAACGACAGAGGCGAAGCCATTACTCGGCCCCCATCAGGGAGACTTCAGTGCTCAGATGACCATCACGCATTTCCAGTTGACGGTTCATACGTTTTGCCAGCTGTAAATCATGCGTCACCACCAGAAACGCCGTACCCTGCGAACGGTTCAACTCGCCAAGCAACTGGAAAATACTGTCGGCGTTGCGGGCATCCAGGTTACCGGTCGGTTCATCCGCCAGCACCAGACGCGGGTTATTGACCAGCGCACGGGCAATCGCCACACGCTGGCGTTCGCCGCCGGAAAGCTCCGACGGACGGTGAGTGGCGCGGTGCTCCAGACCCACTGCGCGCAGCATTTCACGCGCGCGGCTGTCAATCTCGGCTGGTTTCTTTTTACCAATCAGCAGCGGCATCGCCACGTTTTCCAGTGCGGTAAAATCCGGCAGCAGATGGTGGAACTGGTAGATAAAACCCAGTTCACGGTTACGCAGATCCGCCTTGGCGGTGGAAGAGAGTTTGCTCATCGGCTGATCGCGGAAAATCACATCGCCGGAGGTCGGCGTATCCAGCCCGCCGAGCAGGTGCAGCAGCGTACTTTTACCCGAACCGGAACTACCGACAATCGCCATCAGTTCCCCTTCCGCCATGCTGAAACTGACATTGTGCAGCACGTCGGTTTGCACACTGCCTTCCTGATAGCGTTTGCACAGGTTGTCGCATTGCAACAGGATCTTATTCATAACGTAAAGCCTCAGCGGGTTGAGTGGCGGCAGCGCGCCAGGAAGGATAAAGCGTAGAGAGCAGCGCAATGGCCATCGCCACCAGCGCAATCGTAACAACCTGCAGTGGCTCAATCGCTACGGGCAGTGCAGCGCCATCCAGCAGTGCGCCGATAATCGGCATCAAATTATTCAACTGGCTGGCCAGCAGTGCGCCCAGCACCGCGCCAAGTAGCGCGCCGATGATGCCGGCGCTGGCCCCTTGCACCATAAATACCGCCATGATCTGGCGCGGCGTCAGGCCCTGCGTTTGTAAAATCGCCACCTCACCCTGTTTTTCCATCACCATCAGGCCAAGAGAAGTAATAATGTTAAACGCCGCGACCGCAACAATCAGGCTGAGCAGAAGACCCATCATGTTTTTCTCCATGCGCACAGCCTGGAACAGCTCGCCTTTGCGATCGCGCCAGTCCTGCCACTTCGTTCCTTCTGGTAGTGGCTGCTGGCTCAGCACATCCACTTTCAGCGGTTCGTTAAGCCACAAACGCCAGCCGGTAATGTTACCCGCCGGGTAACGCATCAGGCGTGATGCATCCTCAATATTGACCAGCATCTGGTACTCATCCACTTCGCTGTTTGCGGCGAACGTCCCGACCACCGTGAACAGACGCTGGCTGGGCAGACGCCCCATCGGCGTGAACTGGCTGGCGGAAGGCACCATCACACGAATTTGATCGCCGCGGTTAACGCCTAACTGGCCCGCCAGTTGCTCACCGAGAATGATGTTGTATTTACCCGCCTGCAGGTCGCTCTGTTTCACGTTGACCAGATAAGGGGTCAGCGGATCGTTTTGCGTCGGGTCAATACCCATCATCACGCCGACCGCCACGCTGCGCGCGCTTTGGATCACCACATCGCCGGTGGTCAACGGTGCAATACGGGTGACGCCCTGTAGCGTTAGCTGATTTGCGGGATGCTGCTGCGGATCAAGGGAGCCGTTTTGCGTAGAGAGAATAGCCTGTGGCATCAGCCCCAGGATGTTGTTTTGCAGCTCACGTTCAAAGCCATTCATTACCGATAACACCGTCACCAGCGCCATAACGCCAAGGGTGATGCCAATGGTTGACAGCCAGGAGACAAAACGACCGAAACGGTCTGCTGCGCGGCCACGCATATAGCGCAGGCCTATGAAAAGTGTGACAGGCTGGTACATGAAATCCGTCTGATTGCTGATAGCAGATTGAGAAGTATATAAGCGAAAGCGCAGAGCGTAAATGAGTGAAACCGTAAGATTTCGTCACGAAGTTTCGAAAAAAAGCCGGAAAATCAAATTACTAATGGCTCGCGGATCTCTGCAAAACAGCCATTGTTTGCCCGGTGTACGACCAAAATCCTTCACCTTAATCCGAAAATCAATAAATACAGACGCTTCCCCATTACATCCCCTCTCCCACTACCCAGGATAAATAGCCGAAATTAAGGCAAAACAGGCAAGAAAACGAATGAAACAGAAAACATTATGGATTAATCAAATCAAAGGGTTATGTATTTGCCTGGTGGTAATATATCACTCAGTCATTACTTTTTACCCGCACCTTGACCTCTTTCAGCACCCCTGGTCCGAAACGCTGGCGAAATGTTGGATCTATTTCAACCTCTACCTTGCGCCGTTTCGCATGCCGGTGTTCTTCTTTATCTCGGGTTACCTGATCCGCCGCTACATCGATGAGGTTCCATGGAAAGAGACCATCGACAAACGGATCTGGAGCATTGTGTATGTGCTGGCGCTCTGGGGCGTGCTGCAATGGGTCGGGCTTAGTCATATTAATGACTGGCTGGCACCGGATCGCGACCTCAGTAACGCGTCGAATGCTGCGTACGCTGACAACTGGAGAGAGTTCTTACAAGGGATGCTGACCGCCAGCACCAGTCTGTGGTATCTGTACGCGCTGATCGTCTATTTCACGCTCTGTAAGTTGTTAAGCAATTGGAAAATCCCCGTCCTCACGTTGATGATCCTCGCCAGCCTCGCCATTAATTATCTGCCGCTCCCCTGGTGGGGAATGAACAGTGTGGTGCGCAATATGATCTTCTATACCCTGGGTGCATGGTATGGCAACGCTGTCATGGAGTGGATGAAAACCGTGGCGATACGTCGCTACGCCCTGTTGTTCGCTGTCGCGTTGGTGGTGGCGTTTGGATTGTGGATGTTTAACATGCCGTTGCCGCTCTGTTTGCTGTCGATTGTCGGCATCATGCGCCTGTTCCGGGAGCTGGAGCAGCGTTTCCCGCCGAGTGAAAACAGTCTGCTAAATGTGGTTGGCTCAAATACCATTGCGATTTACACCACCCACCGCATTCTGATTGAAGGTTTCAGCCTGGCATTAATCAAACCGTTGAATGCCGGTGCCTGGCCGCCAACAATGGAACTGGCGCTATTGCTGGTCTACCCTTTCGTCACATTAGTGATTTGTACGCTGGCTGGACTGCTGGTGCGGAAAATCTCCACCGCACTGTTTGCTGATGTTTTTTTCACCCCACCGGCGAAACGTCGCCCGGCCATTGCCACACGCTAAACCCACGCGTTCGCCTTGGCTAAAACAATGCAATCGCAGATAATAAAGGGATTGCGTATCAGTGATATGCCCCCACGTGGGGGTATATCCATAAGGAACACCGACACCGTCTATGCCTGAACAATACCGTTATTCTCTGCCGACAAAAGCAGGCGATCAGCGCCAGTTTGGCGAACTCACCGGTGCAGCCTGCGCCACTGAAGTGGCGGAAATCATTGAACGCCATGCGGGTCCGGTCGTGTTAATCGCACCCGATATGCAAAACGCGCTGCGTTTGCAAGATGAAATTGGGCAATTTACCGACAACCTGGTGATGAACCTCGCTGACTGGGAAACACTGCCGTACGACAGTTTCTCACCGCACCAGGAGATTATCTCTTCGCGCCTGTCGACCCTGTATCAACTGCCCGCGATGCAGCGCGGCGTGCTGATTGTCCCGGTCAATACGTTAATGCAGCGCGTTTGCCCACATAGTTACCTGCATGGCCACGCGCTGATGATGCAAAAAGGCCAGCGTTTGTCGCGCGACCAGTTGCGCACTCAGCTTGAAAGCGCGGGTTACCGCCACGTCGATCAGGTAATGGAACACGGTGAATATGCCACCCGCGGCGCCTTGTTGGATCTCTTCCCGATGGGCAGCGAGCAACCGTTCCGCCTCGACTTTTTCGATGATGAAATCGACAGCTTGCGTCTTTTCGACACCGATACACAACGTACGCTGGAAGAAGTGGAAGCCATTAACTTACTGCCCGCGCATGAATTCCCGACAGACAAAACCGCGATTGAGCTGTTCCGTAGCCAGTGGCGCGATAAGTTTGACGTCAAACGCGATGCTGAGCACATCTATCAGCAGGTCAGTAAAGGCACCCTGCCCGCAGGGATAGAATACTGGCAGCCCTTGTTTTTCAGTGAGCCATTACAACCGCTGTTCAGCTACTTCCCGGCTAACACACTGCTGGTGAACACCGGTTCGCTGGAAGCCAGCGCCGAGCGTTTTCAGCAAGAGACGCAAGCACGCTTCGAGAGCCGCGGTGTCGACCCGATGCGCCCGCTCCTGCCGCCGGACGCCCTGTGGTTGCGCGTCGATGCGTTATTCAGCGAACTGAATAAGTGGCCACGTATCCAGCTCAAAAGCGAAAAACTGGCGGAGAAAGCCGCGCACGTCAACCTCGGTTACCAGACGTTGCCGGATCTCTCTGTGCAGGCTCAGCAAAAATCGCCGTTGGATAACCTGCGCAAATTCCTTGAGTCCTTTAGTGGCCCGGTGGTGTTCTCGGTGGAAAGTGAAGGCCGCCGTGAAGCATTAATTGAGCTGCTGGCGCGTATTAAGGTTGCGCCTAAACGGATCCTGCGCCTTGACGAGGCAACCAGCACTGGTTGCTGGCTGATGATTGGCGCGGCCGAACACGGCTTTATCGATACGCTGCGCAACCGGGCGCTGATTTGCGAAAGCGATCTGCTGGGCGAACGCGTTGCCCGTCGCCGTCAGGACACGCGCCGCACCATTAATCCGGACACGCTGATCCGCAACCTTGCCGAGCTACACGATGGCCAGCCAGTGGTGCATCTGGAGCATGGCGTCGGGCGTTATGCCGGTATGACCACGCTGGAGACGGGCGGCATCAAGAATGAGTATCTGATGCTGACCTACGCCAACGACGCCAAACTGTATGTTCCGGTATCGTCACTGCATCTGATCAGCCGTTACGCCGGCGGTGCCGAAGAGAACGCGCCGCTGCATAAACTGGGCAGCGACGCCTGGACGCGGGCACGGCAAAAAGCAGCGGAAAAAGTGCGGGACGTCGCCGCAGAGCTGCTGGATATCTACGCCCAGCGCGCAGCCAAAGAGGGGTTTGCCTTTAAGCACGATCGCGAACAGTATCAGCTGTTCTGCGATGGCTTCCCGTTTGAAACCACACCGGATCAGGCGCAAGCCATCAACGCTGTGCTCAGCGATATGTGTCAGCCGCTGGCGATGGATCGTCTGGTGTGCGGCGATGTAGGCTTCGGTAAAACCGAAGTGGCAATGCGCGCAGCATTTCTGGCGGTGGAAAACAATAAGCAGGTGGCCGTGCTGGTGCCAACCACCCTGCTTGCACAGCAGCATTTTGATAATTTCCGCGACCGTTTCGCTAACTGGCCAGTGCGCATTGAGATGCTTTCCCGTTTCCGCAGTGCCAAAGAGCAGGCACAGGTTCTGGAACAGGCCGCAGAAGGCAAAATAGATATCCTGATAGGCACGCATAAGCTGCTGCAAAGCGACGTCAAACTGAAAGATCTCGGTTTGTTGATCGTGGATGAGGAGCACCGCTTTGGCGTGCGTCATAAAGAGCGCATTAAAGCGATGCGCGCCGACGTCGACATCCTGACCCTGACGGCAACGCCTATTCCGCGTACGCTCAATATGGCAATGAGCGGGATGCGCGATCTGTCGATCATCGCCACCCCACCGGCACGTCGACTGGCGGTGAAAACCTTTGTGCGCGAGTATGACAGTCTGGTGGTGCGCGAGGCGATCCTGCGCGAAGTGCTGCGTGGTGGCCAGGTTTACTACCTCTATAACGACGTGGAAAACATCCAGAAAGCCGCAGACCGTCTGGCACAACTGGTGCCAGAAGCGCGCATTGCAATCGGCCACGGGCAGATGCGTGAACGAGAACTGGAACGGGTGATGAATGATTTCCACCATCAACGTTTCAACGTACTGGTGTGCACCACCATTATTGAAACCGGGATCGATATTCCGACCGCCAACACCATCATTATTGAACGGGCTGACCACTTCGGGCTGGCGCAGCTGCATCAGCTACGTGGTCGCGTGGGGCGTTCGCATCATCAGGCCTATGCCTGGTTGTTAACACCGCATCCGAAAGCGATGACCCCTGATGCGCTGAAACGCCTGGAAGCTATCGCTTCGCTGGAAGATTTGGGCGCCGGATTTGCGCTGGCGACTCACGATCTGGAGATCCGCGGCGCCGGTGAACTGCTGGGCGAAGATCAGAGCGGTCAGATGGAAACCATCGGTTTCTCACTCTATATGGAGTTACTGGAAAACGCCGTTGATGCGTTAAAAGCGGGACGCGAACCCTCACTGGAAGATCTCACCAGCCAGCAAACAGAGGTGGAATTGCGCATGCCTTCGCTGTTGCCGGATGACTTTATTCCGGACGTGAACACACGTTTGTCATTCTATAAACGCATCGCCAGTGCAAAAGACGAGAATGCGCTGGAAGAGATCAAAGTTGAGCTGATTGACCGCTTTGGCCTGTTGCCGGATGCCGCGCGCACGTTGCTGGACATCGCTTTGCTGCGCCAGCAGGCGCAGAAGCTCGGCATCCGTAAGCTGGAGGGTAACGAAAAAGGTGGGGTGATTGAGTTTAATGAAAAAAATCACGTCAACCCGGCGTGGCTGATTGGTTTGTTGCAGAAGCAGCCGCAACATTTCCGCCTCGACGGCCCTACACGGCTGAAATTCATACAGGATCTTGGCGAACGCAAAACCCGCATGGACTGGGTGCGTAGCTTTATGCAGCAGTTAGCGGAAAACGCCCTTGCCTGACTCACATTACGCAACCGGGCCATCAGGCCCGGTTTGTGTTTAAAGCGCAACATTTACAAATTTTTTGCAATGCGCCAGGACTTCCCGACATGCGGGCACACCATAATCCCATTAGTTTGCCACATAAAAATAACCTTATGATTTACATGGATTATGGTCATGATCAAAAATTCGCGCTTTGCTCATTGGATAATGCTCTTCGCTGTTGCCGCGACGGTTGCCCTTTCTCTGCCCGCACGGGCAAATAGCTGGCCGTTGCCCCCCGCAGGAAGTCGCGTCGTTGGCGAGAACCGTTTCCACGTGGTACAAAACGATGGCGGTTCGCTGGAAGCCATCGCTAAGCAGTACAATGTCGGTTTTCTGGCGCTGCTGCAGGCCAATCCTGGCGTGGATCCCTATGTACCGCGCGCGGGCAGCGTACTGACGATCCCGCTGCAAACCCTGCTGCCGGACGCCCCACGTAAAGGCATTGTGATTAACCTGGCCGAACTGCGTCTGTATTACTATCCGGCCGGTAAAAATGAAGTCATTGTCTACCCGATCGGTATTGGCCAACTGGGCGGCGATACGCTAACCCCCACCATGGTCACAACCGTCTCTGATAAACGCGCTAACCCCACGTGGACGCCAACCGCCAATATTCGGGCACGCTATAAAGCCCAAGGCATCGATCTTCCTGCCGTTGTTCCAGCCGGGCCGGATAACCCGATGGGCCATCACGCTATTCGTCTGGCGGCCTTCGGCGGGGTTTATCTGCTGCATGGCACCAATGCCGATTTCGGCATCGGAATGCGGGTCAGCTCCGGTTGCATCCGCTTGCGCGATGGCGACATCTCCGCCCTCTACGCGGCAGTCTCGCCGGGAACACCCGTGAATATTATTAATACCCCGATTAAAGTCTCGGTTGAGCCTGACGGCAGACGGCTGGTGGAAGTCCATCAACCGTTATCAAAATCCATCGATGACGATCCGAAAACGCTACCGATTGTACTGAATGCGGCGATGCAGGCATTCCAGGACGACGCACGCAGCGATGCGCAAGTAATGATCCACGCGATGGAAATTCGCTCTGGCATGCCTGTTGATGTTAGCCGCCATGCCGACCCGTCGGTACAAATGCTGTAACCTACCCTGATACGCGAAAAGGCCCTGCTTATGCAGGGCCTTTTTTTGGCAGTGGCAAAGGTCTGTGAGGGTAAGACCTTATTTGTAGAGAACCGCAGTACCATGCAGTTTATCGGAACCGGTCACAGAGGTGATGCGGTAGGATTTCGCCCCCATCTGCTCTGCTTTCTGGGCCAGTTTATCTTCAACAGAAGAGAGGTTTGTGCTGGCAGTGACGCCAACAGTGGCAACTTCCTGCTGACCCGCAGGGGCGGATTGGACTTCAACCGCAGCCATGCTGGCAAAAGAGAGTGAGCTGAGTACTGCGGCGGCAAAAAGCGCTTTTACGTTTGTCATGATTGTTTACCTGTATGCAGATGATAGATGTCGTCAACGAATATGTTAACGATCGATAGGGAAATGTTAGTTGTGATCTATGTCACACGTCAACACATTTTTGTAATGATCGTTAGTTAAAATATTAATTTCTTAAAATTCATAAACATAGGATTTATTAATTTGTGCTGTTTTGCTGCTGGTCAGGCTGACATATTGTTTTTATAATGTCTGTTCAACAAACCAACACAGGTAAGCGGCACTATGTCGACTGAGATCACCAGTTGCAGCAAAAAAAGCCGTGGCCGACCGAAAGTGTTCGACAGGGAAGCGGCGCTCGACAAAGCCATGACGCTGTTCTGGCAGCATGGCTACGAAGCCACATCATTATCCGACCTCGTAGAAGCAACCGGGGCGAAAGCACCGACGCTTTATGCCGAGTTCACCAATAAAGAAGGGTTGTTCCGCGCGGTGCTGGATCGGTATATTGCGCGTTTCGCCACGCAACACGAAGCATCGTTGCACTGCGAGGAAAAACCTATTGAGCAGGCACTACTGGACTATTTCACCGCCGTGGCGAAATGTTTCACCAGTACGGATACGCCAGCTGGCTGTTTTATGATCAATACTTCCGCGACGTTAGCGGCCTCTTCACAGGCAATTGCGAAGACCATCAAGTCGCGCCACGCACAGCAGGAAGAAACGCTACTCAAGTTCCTGATACAGCGCCAGCAGCGAGGAGAGATCCCCGCAGGCACAGATCCGCAGGCGCTGGCGCAGTTTCTCGGTTGTATATTGCAGGGCATGTCAATTAGCGCGCGCGAAGGCGCAAGTTGTGAGAAATTGCTGCAAATCACCAAAACTACGCTGCGATTGTGGCCCGATCTGATCAAACCCTGAGTTGTTCACACCCGGCGGCGAGTAGCTTGCCGGGTGACTATCCCAATAGCTAATACCTATCTTAACAATAGGTAAAAACTTTCAGCGTTTTTCCCCGCTTTGCTAAGATTAATTGTGATTATTGCTGTGCTAATGATT
Organism: Kosakonia oryzendophytica; assembly: GCF_900094925.1. Taxonomy (GTDB): domain Bacteria; phylum Pseudomonadota; class Gammaproteobacteria; order Enterobacterales; family Enterobacteriaceae; genus Kosakonia; species Kosakonia oryzendophytica. The sequence goes on from NZ_FMAY01000010.1 coordinate 20,340, forward strand.
AGTACGAGTGATGTATAAATTATAAGTGTCATGAAGACGCGCTAAGCTATGACTTTCCCTTACTCTCGCTCTACCTGTTGTACTGAATTATACCGTTGATATAGGGCATTTCACTGTACTTAACACATGCATAAGGAAAATGAACATGATTTTGCTATTACCATTCATTAAAGTGTTAATAGTAATAACATTGTTATGTGGTCTGTGGGTGGTGTGTGGTGGTTCGGTACTGTTTGCGTTTATTTCTGTTTTAATCACCGGCCTGCTGGTAATTCGCCAACACGACTTTATTTGATGGTTAAAAAGCCTTGCATCGCTGCAAGGCTTTTTACATGAAAAAAGGCTCCTCAGCCTGAGCAATTGAGGAGCCAACATGCAGAGTACTTCTGTTTTACGCTTTGTTATTCAAAATAAGCTGACCATTGTTATCCAGCGGAATTTGCGTTCCCGGATCTTTATCCATGCGAATTTTTCCTTGCTGGTCGCCAATCTTGTACGTCACGTCGTAACCGATCATTTTCTCGGATTTGTCATAGACGGTTTTACAGCGTTGCTGGGTCGTGGTGTAGGTGTCCCTTTCCTGCATCCCGCCCTGGATTTGGTTACCGGCGTAGCCGCCACCCAGCGCGCCGACGACGGTAGCAACATCTCTGCCCCGGCCGCCACCAAACTGGTGACCCAACACCCCACCAGCCACTGCGCCCAGAACAGAACCGGTAATGCGGTTCTCATCCTGTACTGGCCGGCGGTGTGTCATGGTGACGTTGCGACACTCCTCACGGGGCGTTTTAATGCTCTCTTTGATTGGCGTGGCGGAAACCACCTGCGCATACTGGGGACCACGGTCAAATACATTCAGACTGGCAACCGCGGCAACGCCCAGTGCAGCGGCCACGCCAATCCCGATACCCGCTAACATTGATTTATTCACAGGATTATCTCCCTCGTTTGCTATTAGCAACAATTTTGCAACTTCGGCAGTCGTTAAGCCAATCGGAAAGAGAGGAAAAAATGGGATATATAGGGGAGAAATCAGGATATTCAGAGTTGTCTGAACGCTATAGTGGCCACAGGCAGACGGAAATACTGCTCCCTGCGCGAGTAGCCAGGGAGCAGGAGCAGGAAGGTGTATTAGTGCAGTTTCAACCGTGGGCGAATCACCCGATTAATACTGCCTACCAACATCATCAGGCCTGTTTTGAAATAACCGTGCAGTGCAATCTGGTGCATACGATACAAGGAAATATATACGAAGCGGGCAATACGGCCTTCAATCATCATTGAACCGCGCATCAGGTTCCCCATCAGGCTACCCACGGTCGAGAAGTTCGACAGCGAAACCAGTGAGCCGTGATCCTTATACACATAAGATTTCAGCGGCTTGCCTTTGATCTGCGCCAGAATGTTATGCAGGGCGAGGCTGGCCATCTGGTGCGCCGCCTGTGCGCGCGGCGGAACAAAACCACCTTCAGGACGGGCGCAGGAGGCGCAGTCGCCGATGGCATAAATGTCCGCATCACGTGTGGTTTGCAGCGTTGGTTCAACCACTAATTGATTGATACGGTTGGTCTCCAGACCACCAATCTCTTTCATAAAGTCAGGCGCTTTGATGCCCGCCGCCCACACCATCAGATCGGCGTTGATGTATTCGCCATCTTTGGTATGCAAACCGCCTTCATCAGCGCTGGTAACCATGGTCTGCGTCAGTACACGCACGCCCATTTTGGTCAGCTCGCTATGTGCAGCCCCGGAAATACGCGGCGGCAACGCAGGCAAAATGCGCTCTCCCGCTTCAACCAGCGTCACGTTCAGCGCTTCATTGGACAGACCTTTGTAACCGTAGCTGTGCAGCTGTTTTACTGCGTTATGCAGTTCCGCAGAGAGTTCAACCCCTGTCGCACCGCCGCCAACAATCGCAATATTCACTTTGCCATTGGCACCAAGGTTAGCGGAGTATTTCAGGAACAGGTTCAGCATCTCCTGGTGGAAACGGCGCGCCTGATGCGGGTTATCGAGGAAAATGCAGTGTTCTTTTACACCCGGCGTGTTGAAATCATTGGAGGTGCTGCCCAGTGCCATGATCAGCGTGTCATAGGCCAGTTTTCGCTCCGGCACCAGCAACTCGCCTTTTTCATCACGCAGCTCCGCAAGCGTCAGGGTTTTACTCTCACGGTTAATGTCCACCACGGAACCCAGTTGGAACTGGAAATGATGGTTACGTGCGTGCGCCAGGTAGCTCAGCGCATCAACGCCTTCATCGAGTGAACCTGTTGCGACTTCATGCAGCAACGGTTTCCATAAATGGCTGTGGTTACGATCCACCAGCGTAATTTTGGCTTTTTTACCGCGGCCGAGTTTTTTCCCCAACTGCGTTGCCAGCTCCAGACCGCCAGCACCACCACCCACAATTACAATCTTTTTCAATGGTGTAGTCAAAGTGACCCCCTAAAATATTAACCAATTGTTAACTAAAAGTTATACAAATAGCTTTTAGTTAACAAAGGGTTACGCGCTTGCAACTCAACATTGACGATGAGAATACCACGTAAGGTTCAATGGTCATACCAAAATTGATATGCATCAAGTTTTGATGCCTAAAAGATGAACAAGTGTAGTTGCATTACCCAGGAATGCGGGCATCGTTTGCCGGACGCGGAAGGGAAGAAGCGCATAATACCGGCAGGCGATAACCTGCCGGTGGAAGATCAACCGAGGGTTTTAAACGCTTTGATGCGCTGAAGGTGTGGAGAGATGTTCTTGAATTTGTGAGATTGTTCTTCATCCCAGACAATCTCGTAGTAGTGGTGCAGCTCATCCGACGTGCGCTGGTTGTCCAGCGCCTCATCGTTACGCGACAAAATCACCAGGCAGCGATCACGATTTTTTTCACGGAAATTAGACACACACTTCGTAGCAATGTCCCGATACTCTTCCGGGCGATCGATTTTTCCCTCCATGTTCTCATAGGGGAACAGATTAGGGTTGAGGATCACCTGACGAATATCACACAGAAAGCCAATGCGCTCCGCCCAGTATCCACCCAGCCCTACGCCGCAAATCAGCGGACGCTCATCGACATTCAACTGCAACATCTTATCCACTTCTTTCAACAAGTGTTGCATATCGTGTTTCGGGTGCCGCGTGCTGTAGCTAATCAGACGCACATCCGGATCGATAAACTGTAGCTGCAACACCTTTTCATGGTTGCCGGGACTGTTTGAGTCAAAACCGTGTAAATAGATAATCATGGTATCCTCACCACTTCGACATCGCGTCCGCAGGTGTTAATGAGCCGCTTTCTGCTCCTGCCAGCGCTCGTGTAACCGCTCCAGCTCCTGACTGACAGCTTTCCAGCGCGCCGTGCTCATCAACTCCTGACGAGAATATGAACCTTTATGATACAATTGTGTAACACGCTCTGCATTGATCGGCGACAGGTTATCTAACACACTCACTGCGCCTTTACGATTATTGCAGACCAGGATCATATCGCAACCGGCGTCCAGCGACGCCTGCCCACGCTCTGCATAACTGCCCATAATCGCAGCGCCTTCCATCGACAAATCGTCAGAGAAAATCACGCCGTCAAACCCCAATTCAGCACGCAATACGGTTTTCAGCCAGTAGGGCGAACCGCTGGCCGGGCGTGGATCGATATCCGTATAAATCACATGCGCAGGCATGATGGCATCAAGTTTGTTTTGCTCAATAAGCTGGCGGAATACCGACATATCTTTGGCGCGGATCTCCGCTTGCGGGCGCGGATCACGCGGGGTCTCTTTATGAGAATCTGCCGTCACGGCACCATGCCCGGGGAAGTGTTTGCCGGTAGTTTTCATACCTGCACTGTGCATACCGTCGATAAACTGCGTTGCCATCGCCAGCGCCTTTACCGGATCGTCGTGGTAAGAACGCTCACCAATTGCCGCACTGATATGCCCAACATCCAGCACCGGGGCGAAACTGATGTCGATATCCATCGCAATCATTTCGCTGGCCATCAACCAGCCCGCATCCTGCGCCAGACGGCCGCCCTCTTCCAACCCATGCACTGCGGCAAAAGACTGGGCGGCAGGCAGCCGGGTAAAGCCTTCGCGGAAACGCTGTACGCGACCGCCTTCCTGGTCGACGGCCACCACAAGACGATGGCGCGACGCGCTACGGATCTGGCGCACCAATTCACGTAATTGCGCCGGATCGTGATAATTGCGGGTAAAGAGGATCAAGCCACCTACCAGCGGATGCGCCAGAATTTCGCGCTCTTCCGCATCCAGTTCATACCCTTCCACATCCAACATGACCGGCCCCACACTCACCTCTCTTATCCTTCAGTCTGTAGCTGACGCCATACTTCATTCGCCAGCGTAATAAATTGTTGTTCACCCGTTTGCTGCCAACGGCACTCATACCAGCCGGCCATCAGCATCAAAACCCAGGGTCGCCAGCGTCTTACCTGTCGCCATAACTGAGCCGGTGCGATAGACGAACACCGTGCGTAGTCCTCCACCAGCGCTCGCCGCTGTGCGTCGTTGTCCATCCACACGGCGGCCAGTTCGAGAGCGATATCACCGTCTCCCGCATACTCCCAGTCGATCAGCCTTACGCTATGCGGGCCATGCACCAGATTGCCCACGTGTACATCCATATGTAACGGTGCCAACCGCAGCGGCACCGGTTCGCCTTGTTGACGGAGCCGTTTTAATCGCCGCAGCCAAAACGGGGTTCGCCGGTCTGGCGCGCAACGTTGCCAGTATCCTTCGAGCAGCGGAAGCAGCGTGATCCGCCAGCCAAAACAGGCCTGACGGTGCAAATCATAGAGCAATGCCGCCAGTTCGTTGCTCGGGGGCAACACCGTTTTTGTTTCACCGGGCAGATAATCAATCGCCATCCACTCGCCAGTGCAGAGATGGGCGCGTGGCGCAATCGTCGGCGGTAAATGTTTAAACACCCGGTATTGTCGCCGGAAAGGTGAAGATGCGCTCTGATGACGCTGGCGCAACACCCGCGTGTGCAGGCCATCGCTGATAAGACAACTCCCGCCGCTAAGTCCGGTATTCTGACTGGCGACGGGAGCATATTGCGGAAAATAGCGTGACAGGATGTCGTCACGCGTTGGTTTATTGTTGCTGAACCGCACCTTTACCCGACCAGATAATCTCGCCGGTCTGCACCAGCATCAATTGCATTTGCAGACCCGGTGCATTGGCATTTCCGGTCGCGTTGGAATACAGCACATATTGCGCGCCGACATTGCGGGCAATGCCAATCGCTTTGCTACGCGTCCCCAGACTGTCCTGCGGTGAAAGCCCCAGTTGTTGCTTCGCCACGGCCAGTTGTTGTGCGGTAATCAATGTAAATTTGCCGTTATTAGCCAGCGCATTACGCACCGCCTCGGTGGCTTCACCGGTATTGATGGCGCCATTAGTGCGGTTATTTACGCTATCCACGAGCAGCACGCTTCCCGCTATTGCACCGCTCGCAGGCAACATTTTGCCCACCATCGGTTGCACCGCGCCATTCCAGTCATAGTGACGTTCACGCGGCGTTGGCTGCGCAGTCTGATCCTGATGCTCAATCGGGCCTGGCTGCTGCTGCGGCAGTGTCGGGACAGAAGGCACCGTCGGTACCGGTTGTTGCGGCTGCGGCTGCGTGGGTTGCTGCTCCCCTCCCCCGGCCTGATCGACAGGTGCGGGTTGTTGCTCACCGCGAATGATACAACCCGACAACAACATGGCGAAAGTTGTCAGTAGTGCGTAGCGTCCAAGTGTTTTAATCAAGAGTCACCCCTTACAGGTAGAGATAAAGTCTGACATTACGCGCCCCCAAATAGTTGGCGCTCCCGTAGAGCGTCACACCGGAATTCGCCGGAATGGTCACGCTACGCGGGGCTTCCAGGGGATGCATTTCCAGACCTCTGGCGTCATACCAGTAAAAACGATAATGCACAGTAACGGGTTGTTGCCTCTCATTAAATAACCGTGAAAACGCGGAGGGCTGGAGTTCTTCAGTACTTAACGTTGGCGGCTGCGCGGTAATGCCTGCCGCCAGTATACTGGACTCCATCACCAGCGTTTGATTGTTGGCAACCGGGATCGCCGGGCGCGAACTGCACCCCGCCAGCGTCAACGCCGCCAGTAATAAGGCAACACGCCCTGTGGTCATGTTACAGGCCTTTATGAGCCAGCATCGGCCCAAGCGCCCGTCCGCCAAGCAGGTGCATATGAATATGATAAACCTCCTGCCCGCCATGACGATTACAATTCATGATCAAACGATAACCGTCTTCGTCAATACCTTCATCACGGGCGATTTTCGCCGCCACCGTCAGCATACGCCCAAGCGTCTGTTCATGCGCTTCGGTCACGTCGTTAACGGTAGGGATGAGGATATTCGGCACAATGAGCACATGCGTGGGTGCTTGCGGGGAAATGTCACGAAAAGCGGTGACCAGCTCATCCTGATACACAATGTCTGACGGAATTTCGCGGCGGATAATTTTACTGAAAATGGTTTCTTCGGCCATGACGTTTTCCTTTTTTGAGCGCGGGGAGATGCCCGCAGCCGTCGTCAATTACTTGCCCTAGAGTATGATCGAGTTTCTCTTGTCGTTTCAACCAAAACGCTGTTTTTCTTTCCTCTTTCAGGCACCGCTGGCGCAGGAATAGACAACCTTTCCATCTCGCGACGGTGAAACAGCATTTCAGTAATAAATCTTACATCTGTTTACATCCATTTGATGAATGCGTATATTTCGCATTTGCATTTTCATGCGCAATTAATGCCAGGCCAATTAAAAATGTACGCCTGCCGCGACAACGTATCGCCGCCGGGCACTCCCTCTAACACACCAGTAAGGTTTATTCATGTCTTTCACTCATCACGCCAGGAAAGCCGCGCATCCGTTAGCCGCCACACCGTCTCTGCTTGCCACGTACATTGCGCTGGCGTTGGCACCTTCTGCTGCCCTTGCGACTGATAAAACATCTGAAGATACCGTGGTTGTAGACAGCGCAGCGCTAAGCACCTCCGACAGTCAGGATCAGGACTACAGTGTTAAAACCACGACAACCGGCACCAAACTGTTGCTGGTGCCACGCGATATTCCGCAATCTGTGAGCGTGGTTAGCCAGCAGCGCATGCAAGATCAGCAGCTGAACACGATTGAACAGGTTCTGGACAATACCATTGGCGTAAGCGCCTCGCGTATCGACTCGCACCGGACAAACTTCTTCGCACGCGGTTTTTTCATCAGTAACTTTGCTTATGAAGATATGCCGACCTTCCTGGATAACCGCTGGAACTTTGGCGATACCGCTGGCGATACAGCCATTTACGACAAAATTGAAGTGGTACGCGGTGCCGCAGGTCTGATGAGTGGCACGGGTAACCCGTCAGCCTACGTCAATATGGTGCGTAAGCATGCGGACAGTAAAGAGTTCAAAGGCGACGCAACTGCAACGTACGGAAGCTGGGATAATCAACGCTACGTCCTCGACTTACAGGCACCATTAACAGAGTCCGGTAATGTGCGAGGCCGCATGATCACCGGCTACCAGGATAAAGATTCGTGGATTGAGCGTAACCATTACCGCAAAAAATTCCTCACCGGTGTTGTAGATGCAGACCTCACTGATTCCACCACTCTGTCTGTCGGGTATGACTATCAGGAAAGCCAGGAAGACAGCCCGACCTGGGGCGGTTTCCCGTCGATGTACAGCGATGGTAGCCGTACGCACTTTCGCCGTGGCTTCAACACAGCGGCTGACTGGGCTTACTCCAACATGGACTCCACAAAAATTTTCGCCAATCTGACGCAGCGTTTTGATAACGGCTGGGAAGCGAAAGTTAACGCCATGCATGCGGAAACCAATTTTGACAGCAAATTGATGTATATCGATGGCTATCCGGATAAAAACACCGGTCTCTACGATGCCTCACAATGGCAAGGTGCCTGGGGCGGCTGGAACCGTGGTGAGCGTAAACAGGACTCTGTGGATGCATTCGTGCGCGGCGGCTACGATCTCCTCGGTCGTCAACATGAAGTGATGTTTGGCGGTAGCTACAGTCGTCAGCGTAACAACTATGACAACGCTTATCCGGTGAATGATAATTCCGGTCTGATGGACGTTGGCAGTATCAATCGTTACAGCGGCAATACGCTTGCTGACCCCACCTGGTCAGACTGGGCGCTCTATCAGCGGGATGTGATCCGCCAGAAATCCGTTTATGCAGCAACCCGTATTTCGCTGGCGGATCCCCTGCACCTTATTCTGGGTGCGCGTTACACCGAGTGGAGCGCAAAATACAACCTGGAACGTAAACCGGATGAAATCCGCAACAGCAAGTCCGATGATGTAACGCCGTATGCGGGGCTGGTTTATGACATCGATGACACCTGGTCTGTGTACGGCAGTTATACCTCTATCTTTGAGCCTTCAAGCCAGCGCGATATCAACAGCGAGTTCCTCGACCCGACGACAGGTAAAAGCTACGAAGCCGGGGTGAAAGGCGACTGGTTTAACACGCGCCTGACGGCAACGTTTGCCCTATTCCGCACCGAGCAGGATCACGTTGCTGTTTCGACGGGCGAGTACATCCCGAACTCTGGTGGCCAGACGGCGTATAAATCCGTGAACGGCACCGTCAGCAAAGGGGTTGAATTTGAACTGAATGGCGCACTGACCGACAACCTGCAACTGACTTTCGGTGCCAGCCGCTTTATGGCGGAAGATGGTGACGGTGTTGCGGTTAACCCGGAACAAGCGCGTACGACGATGAAGTTGTTTACCCGCTACCAATTACCGATGCTGCCAGAACTTGCTTTTGGTGGTGGTGCCCGCTGGCAAAACAAAAGCTGGCAGGATATTAAAGGCCCGAATGGCGATACCCGTATCACCCAGAGCGGCTACACCGTGGTTGACCTGTTTACCCGTTATCAGGCCACTAAAAATTTCGCGATTCAGGCCAACCTGAACAATGTGTTCGATAAAGCGTATTACGATTATCTGGGCACTTATGGGGTTTATGGCGCGCCGCGTAACTTCTCTATCAGCGCCAACTACCGTTTCTGATAAGCGTGCTAAAGGCTAAGGGAGCCTGATGGCTCCCTTTTTTATACTCTCGCATCATTACACCCCATAAAAAAGGGAGCCATCAGGCTCCCTCAGTCTCCCCAGACTATGGCTTAGTTGTTACGGATGTATTCATCCATCTCGGTTTTCAGGTTATCGGATTTCGTACCGAAAATAGCCTGCACACCGGAACCCGCCACAACCACACCCGCAGCGCCCAGTTTCTTCAGGCCAGCCTGATCCACTTTCGCTACGTCAGCAACGCTGACACGCAGACGCGTGATGCACGCATCCAGGTTGGTGATGTTTTCTTTACCGCCAAACGCCGTAACCAGAGCCGGAGCCATTTCGCTGGTTGCACCAGCTTTACTCTCTTCAGTGGTTTCTTCACGGCCAGGGGTTTTCAGATCCAACGCTTTAATCAGCACACGGAACAGGGTGTAGTAAACAATCGCATAACCCGCGCCGATAACCGGGAACAGCCACAGTTTGCTGCTGTTGCCGCTCAGTACGATGAAGTCAATCAGACCGTGAGAGAACGATGTACCGTCACGCATACCCAGCAGGATACAGATCGGGAATGCCAGACCAGCCAGAATCGCGTGGATGACGTACAGGATCGGCGCAACGAACATGAAGGAGAACTCGATCGGCTCGGTGATACCGGTCAGGAACGAGGTCAGCGCTGCGGAGATCATGATACCGCCCACTTTCGCGCGGTTTTCCGGTTTAGCAGAGTGCCAGATAGCAATAGCGGCAGCCGGCAGACCGTACATTTTGAACAGGAAGCCGCCAGACAGTTTGCCTGCAGTCGGGTCGCCTGCCATGTAACGCGGGATATCGCCGTGGAAAACCTGACCTGCTGCGTTGGTGAATTCGCCAATCTGCATCTGGAAAGGTACGTTCCAGATATGGTGCAGACCGAACGGTACCAGGCAACGTTCAATAAAGCCGTAGATACCGAACGCAACAACCGGGTTCTGGTAAGCAGCCCACTGAGAGAACGTCTGAATAGCGGTACCGATCGGCGGCCAAATAAAGGACAGGATCACACCGGTGAAAATCGCAGCCAGACCAGAAATGATCGGCACGAAACGCTTACCGGCGAAGAAGCCCAGGTACTCAGGCAGCTTGATACGGTAGAAACGGTTGAACATGTACGCTGCGATCGCACCGGAGATGATCCCTCCGAGAACACCGGTATCAGCCAGGTGTTTTGCGGCGATTTCTTCAGCAGGTAAATGCAGAACCAGCGGCGCAACAACAGCCATGGTCTTCACCATGATGCCGTAAGCAACAACCGAAGCCAGAGCTGAAACACCGTCGTTATTGGTGAAGCCCAATGCAACACCGATAGCGAAGATCAGCGGCATGTTGGCAAAAACGGAACCGCCCGCTTCGGCCATAACATGGGAAACCACTGCTGGCAGCCAGCTGAAGTTTGCAGAACCGACGCCCAGCAGGATACCTGCGATAGGCAGTACGGATACTGGCAGCATCAGCGATTTACCGACCTTCTGCAGGTTAGCAAATGCATTCTTAAACATAATTGAGAGTGCTCCTGAGTATTAGTGCTTTTTTTACGCTTTTGCGCATTGGCGCGGGGGGAGAGCCGCGCCGTGGGAAGGGCATCTAAGCGCCCCTTATTTATTACACAGAGTAAAATAAATCGATTTGGCTTTGTTTGATGGCTATCACGTTTCAGCCAGCGCGCGCTGCAAAACTCACGTTAATTTACAAAAGCCGCATGCCTTCGAATGAAAATAGCCCCTCACCGCCTTTTTTATGGCGGTGAACTTTACTCTGATCGTTTATTAATTACGAGCCCTAAAATAAGCTGAAATTTCAGGCGGATTGCAGACGGGAGGGATCGATATGGAACAGACTGGCAAAGTTTTGCGTGGTTTGCCGGGCCAGTTCCTCAACGGAAACGCCCTTCAATACCGCCATATATTCAGCAACATCTCGCGTCATGGCTGGCTGATTTTCCTTACCACGGTGGGGCACTGGCGCGAGATACGGTGAGTCCGTCTCGACCAGCAGTCGATCCAACGGAACATAGCGTGCAGCGTCACGAAGCTGTTCAGCGTTGCGGAACGTCACAATACCGGAGAACGAGATATAAAAGCCCATATCCAACAATTTGCCAGCCGTGTCGCGATCTTCCGTAAAACAGTGCAGAACGCCGCCACACTCAGTTACCTTCTCTTCCTGCAGAATAGCCAGCGTATCGGCGCGGGCATCGCGGGTGTGCACAATAACCGGTTTGTTCAGCTCACGGCCAATGCGGATATGGTTACGGAAAGAGATCTGCTGTTGCGGTTTAGTTTCAGGCGTATAGAAATAATCGAGGCCGGTTTCCCCCATCGCTACCACACCGGGTTCGGCTGCTAGCTGGCGTAAGGTCTCGACCTCATAACTTTCGTCCTGATTGAGCGGGTGCACGCCACAGGAGAACACCACGTTGTCACGCTCCCCTACCAATTCTCGCATCGTGCGGTATCCCGGTAGCGTGGTGGCAACAGCAAGGCAAAATTTCACATCACGCGCGGCGGCTTTCGCCAGCACGTCATCCACGTCTTTGTGCAAAGCGTGATAATCAAGACCATCAAGATGGCAGTGCGAGTCGACTAAAAACATAATGTCTCTCTTAAAGATGGGATACAGGAAGCACCGCACCTGGTTGCAGGTAGCGTTCCAGATTTAACAACAGATCGGTCAGCAAAAGTTCGCGGTTCACACCGGACACATTCAGCAATTGCTCCCGGCAGGTAAACAGCGCATGTAAGAGCGCGTGCAACGTGTCGCCGCGCATCTGGCGAGCAAGAGCGTGCACCAACACAGAGGCGTCCACATTACTGAGCAGGGTCGCGCCTTGCTGAACTTTCAGCGCATCCAGAAACAGCGATGACATCCATTGCAGACGCTCAGCAACCCGTTCATGGTTCAACGCCGGTAACACAGCGAGCCAGTCACCACTTTGCAGCGCTGTATCGACAGCCTGGCACAGCGTCAGCCGTTGCGACCAGCATTCTTCCTGCAATAATGCTTCCGCAGCGCCTGGTGACCCGGCACTCAGGCGAAGCGCGGTCAGTAGCGTCTCCGACGATGCCGTCACTTCCCGGCCAAGCCATGCGCTGGCATAGTTTTCTGCAGGAGGCGCAAGGTGATGCAAACGACAGCGGCTGCGCAAAGTCGCTAATAATCGTGCGGGTTCACGGCAGGCAAGGAAAAACCATGTCTGCGCTGGCGGCTCTTCGAGGGTTTTGAGTAACGCATTAGCGGCTGCATCCGTCAGCAGAGCGGCATCCTGAATCCATACTACTTTTGCGCCGCCCAGCCGCGCGTGTTCATACAATTTTTCGCTGACTTCGCGTACCGCATCAATCCCTAATGCAGTTTTGCCTTTTTCCGGCGTCAGCGTGTAATAGTCCGGATGCGTGCCTGCCTGCATAAGCTGACACCCCCGGCAATGACCACAGCTTTTGTGCCCTTGTGGCGTCTGGCATAACAAAAAACGGCTGATCGCATAGATCAAGGCGTCTTCCCCCATGCCAGGCAATGCATGGATCAGTAATGCGTGGTGCCCACGTCCGGCCTGATAACTGGCTACCAGTTGTTCAAAGTCCGGCCGCAGCCACGGATACCATCTCATGCGCCCTGCTCCTGGACCCATGCCATAATGGTCTGACGAATATTTTGCATAACATCCTCCAGCGGCTGGGTCGCATCAATGGTGCGAATGGTGTCATCCTGCGCCGCCAGTTCAAGGTAACGGGCTCGCGTCCGGTTAAAGAACTCCAGCGACTCCTGTTCAATGCGATCCAGCTCGCCACGCGCACGCGCGCGTTTTAGTCCGACTTCTGGCGTCACATCAAGATAGAGGGTTAAGTCCGGACGGAAATCCCCCAGCACCGCATCACGTAAGGTGGCGAGCATCGCCTGATCAATGCCGCGACCACCGCCCTGATAAGCCTGGGTGGAAAGGTCGTGACGATCGCCAATAACCCACTGACCTTGCGCCAGTGCCGGTTTGATCACCGTTTCAACTAACTGTACACGGGCAGCATAAAACATCAGCACTTCAGCTTTGTCGCAAATGACCTCGTCACCTACAGAGCGAATATCCAGCACCAGGCTGCGCAGTTTTTCCGCCAACAGCGTCCCACCAGGCTCACGCGTGAATACCATTTCATTCACGCCAGATTCTTTAAGCGTGCTCACAATGACATCACGTGCCGAGGTTTTACCGGCGCCTTCAAGCCCTTCAATGACAATGTATTTACTGCCCATTTTTTTCCTTAAGTACTTTCAGGTATTCCTGCACTGACCGGTTATGGCTGGCGAGATTGGTGTTAAACGTGTGCCCGCCTTTGCCGTCGGCCACAAAATAGAGATACGGCGTCTTCGCGGGATGCGCCGCCGCTTTCAACGACGCTTCTGCCGGAATGGCAATTGGCCCCGGCGGCATGCCGCTTATTACATAGGTATTATATTCCGTCGGTGTATCCAAATCGGCGCGCGACAGCTTACCATTATAACGCGCGCCCATCCCGTAGATCACCGTCGGATCGGTCTGTAGCTTCATGCCAACGCGTAACCGGTTAATAAATACCGATGCGACCTGATCGCGCTCACTGGCCACAGCAGTCTCTTTTTCAATAATTGAGGCCATGGTAACCAGCTGGTTCTGGTCTTTGTAGGGCAGCCCTTCCATTCGCCCCTCCCAGATCTGCTCAACAGCCCGCACCATCTTTTGATGCGCGCGCTTTAGTAATGCCACGTCGGTGGTGTTGGCGGTGTACATCCAGGTATCAGGCCAGAACCAGCCTTCCACCCACTCCGGATGTTCCAACTTCAGAGCCTGCGCTACTGTAGCGTAATCATCATCTTTCAGTGTGTGTTTGATCCACGGTGCGTCACGCAACTGCTTAAGATAGTCACTCAACCGCATACCTTCGACCAGACGCAGCGGGAACTGCGCTTCTTTACCGCTTGCCAGCAACTGCAACATTTCACGAACGGTCATACCTGGCGTAAAACGATAGGTCCCGGCTTTAAAGTGCGAGAGATCCGGTTCCAACTTAAGCAACCACTGGAATACCCGCGGACGGTTGATCACCTTCTCGTTGTACAACTGTTCACCCAAGGCAAGACGCCCCGTTCCGGCCGGTAGGGAAAAAATGTGTTCTTCCTTGATCAGGATCGTGCTGTCAGCCAATTGGCGAACCTTCCACACACCTGCTCCCGCTGCGATAACCATCGCCGCCAGCAGGAGAAGAACAAAACGTAACATTTTCTTCATGACTGATTTATCTGCTCACACAGGGGGGATAAAAAGTGATACAAATCACGCGCGGTCCAGTGGAGATCACCCCACTGCCGAACCGGGACTACCGGCATCAGCGCGTTGCAAATAAACACTTCATCTGCTTGCTGCAACACATCCTGCCGCGCATTCACTTCGACAACGTTAAAACCTGAAGATGCCAGTTGCCGCATACAATATTGGCGCATAATGCCATCAACGCCGGCCTGATCCAGGCGGGGAGTAAAAACATCCCTGCCCCGACGCCAACAAAGATTGGCCGCACAACACTCAGTGAGCCAGCCATCGCTGTCCAGTACCAGCGCTTCATCAGCCTCAGTCTGTTCCAGGTGAGCGCGGATCAGTACTTGCTCCAGCCTGTTAAGATGTTTAATGCCTGCCAGCAGAGGGTTTCGCCCAAGACGAACCGGACTGAGCACCAGCGTCACGCCATCCTGCCGCCAGCGCTCGTAATGCGCCGGTTTAGCGGAAACAGAAAGGATACGCGTAGGAGTAATACAGTTTGCCGTACTATAACCTCGACCGCCTGCGCCGCGGCTGATGATGACTTTTACGACACCATCGACTTTTTCCTTCGCCAGCGTGCTCATCTCCCGCTCCAGCACTGGCCAGTCGGCGAACGGAATAAATAAACGCTCACATGCTTGCCGTAAGCGTTGCAGATGTGCAGCCAGAAACTGGATCTGCCCGTCAATAATGCGCGCAGTGGTAAAACAACCGTCGCCAAATTGTGTTGCCCGGTCAGTGGCGGCAAGCGTTTGCTGCTCAATGCCATTAATCAAGAACATAGAGGCTCCTTATGCGTGGCCGGACAGTTTGGCAGGATGAAAAGCAGAGAACAAGCGGAGAAAACCGAATAGAAAAGGCCCGACAAGCGGGCCTTAATATGGCTCAGATAATCAGACTTTTTTGAAGATCAGCGAACCATTAGTACCGCCGAAGCCAAAGGAGTTACACAGAGTGTACTCCATGCCGCTGACCTGACGCGCTTCGTGTGGCACGAAGTCCAGATCGCAACCTTCATCCGGGTTATCCAGGTTGATGGTTGGCGGAACGGCCTGATCGCGAAGCGCGAGAATTGAGTAGATAGACTCAACAGCGCCTGCAGCACCTAACAGGTGACCGGTCATGGATTTGGTGGAGCTTACCATCACGCGTTTTGCTGCGTCGCCAAATACCGATTTCACCGCCTGCGCCTCAGCTTTATCACCCGCCGGAGTGGAGGTACCGTGTGCGTTCACATAGCCAATCTGACCCGGCTCAATGCCAGCATCACGCAATGCATTGACCATCGCCAGTGCCGCGCCCGCACCGTTTTCCGGTGGAGAAGTCATGTGGTAGGCATCACTGCTCATGCCAAACCCGATGATTTCTGCATAAATTTTCGCGCCGCGTTTTTTCGCGTGCTCGTACTCTTCAAGCATAATGATACCGGCGCCATCGCCCAGTACAAAACCATCACGGTCTTTGTCCCACGGACGGCTTGCCGCCTGCGGGTTGTCATTACGGTTGGAGAGTGCGCGCGCTGCGCCGAATCCGCCAACGCCCAGCGGGGTACTGGCTTTCTCTGCACCACCTGCGAGCATCGCATCAGCATCGCCATAAGCAATGATACGCGCCGCATGACCGATGTTATGCACGCCGGATGTACACGCCGTTGCAATTGAAATGCTCGGACCACGCAGGCCGAACATGATAGTCAGATGACCTGCCACCATGTTCACAATCGTCGACGGAACGAAGAACGGGCTGATTTTACGCGGTCCACCGTTGACTAGAGAGCTGTGGTTTTCTTCAATCAGGCCGAGACCGCCAATGCCGGAGCCAATCGCTGCGCCAATACGGGATGCGTTCTCTTCGGTGACTTCAAGGCCAGAATCATGCATGGCCTGTACGCCAGCCACAATTCCATATTGAATGAAATCATCCATCTTGCGCTGTTCTTTGCGCGAGATGATGTCTTCACAGTTAAAATCCTTTACTAAGCCAGCAAATTTGGTTGCATAGGCGCTAGTATCGAAATGGTCGATCAGGCTGATGCCACTCTGACCGGCAAGGAGAGCTTTCCATGTAGACTCTACGGTATTGCCGACAGGAGACAACATGCCCAGTCCGGTCACAACTACACGACGCTTAGACACGTTTGTCCTCCAGGGAGGGATAAATAAAGAGATTCGTGGGATTATTAGATAAAACTCAGGCGGTCGAGTGACCGCCTGGAGATGTTCACTTACGCCTGGTGACCGTTGATGTAATCAATGGCAGCCTGAACGGTGGTGATTTTCTCAGCTTCTTCGTCCGGAATCTCAGTATCAAACTCTTCTTCCAGAGCCATTACCAGCTCAACGGTGTCAAGAGAATCAGCGCCCAGGTCTTCAACGAAGGAAGCATTGTTGGTAACTTCTTCCTGCTTAACGCCCAGCTGTTCGCCGATAATTTTCTTAACGCGTTCTTCGATAGTGCTCATACTCTTAAATTTCCTATCAAAACTCGCTTTCGCGATGGTTTTCGTAGTGTATAAAATGTTGAAAAATTTGCAACTAAATCCCGGCAGTTCTTACCACGATTTTACGCTATTCTGAGGCTTTTCCCCCTAATAACGCAAATAAATTTCATCGTGGTTAAACCATATACATTCCGCCGTTGACGTGCAGGGTTTCACCAGTGATGTAACCTGCCTCGTCAGAGGCTAAAAATGCAACCGCGCTGGCGATTTCCTGAGCGCCGCCAAGACGGCCCGCAGGAACCTGCGCCAGGATACCCGCACGCTGATCATCAGACAGCGCACGCGTCATGTCCGTTTCAATAAAGCCCGGAGCAACAACGTTCACCGTAATACCGCGGGACGCAACTTCACGCGCCAGCGATTTACTGAAACCGATAAGACCCGCTTTAGCCGCAGCATAGTTGGCCTGACCAGCATTTCCCATGGTACCGACCACAGAACCGATAGTGATAATACGCCCATGACGCTTTTTCATCATAGCGCGCATTACCGCTTTTGACAGACGGAAAACAGATGAAAGATTGGTATCGAGGATATCGTTCCACTCGTCATCTTTCATGCGCATCAGCAGGTTATCACGGGTGATACCGGCATTATTAACCAGAATATCAACCTCGCCAAACTCCGCGCGGATATTTTCCAGAACGGATTCGATAGATGCTGCATCGGTCACATTCAACAGCAGACCTTTACCGTTCGCACCTAAATAATCGCTGATCGCCTTAGCACCATTTTCGCTGGTCGCAGTACCGATAACTTTTGCGCCACGCGCAACAAGCGTCTCAGCAATTGCACGGCCAATACCGCGGCTTGCACCGGTAACCAGCGCGACTTTTCCTTCAAAACTCATGGTTTTCCTCTTTTATTGCGCAAGTGCCTCAGACATCGCGTTCGGCTCATTGAGGGCCGATGCAGTCAGGGTGTCAACAATACGTTTAGTCAGACCAGTGAGGACTTTACCCGGGCCAACCTCATACAGGTGCTCAATGCCCTGCGCCGCCATAAACTCAACGCTCTTCGTCCACTGAACTGGGCTATAAAGCTGACGCACCAGCGCGTCACGAATCGCTTCCGGCGTTGTTTCGCACTTCACATCCACATTATTCACAACCGCGATCTGCGGTGCATTAAACGTAATGCTGTTCAGCTCAGCGGCCAGTTTTTCTGCGGCAGGTTTCATCAACGCACAGTGAGACGGTACGCTGACCGGTAACGGCAGAGCACGTTTCGCGCCAGCGGCTTTACAGGCTGCGCCAGCGCGTTCAACCGCTTCTTTATTCCCTGCAATGACGACCTGCCCCGGTGAGTTATAGTTCACCGGCGACACCACCTGACCTTCGGCAGACTCTTCACAGGCTTTGGCAATCGACGCATCATCGAGACCGATAATTGCCGACATGGCGCCTGTTCCTTCCGGGACAGCTTCCTGCATAAATTTACCACGCAGCTCAACCAGACGTACCGCGTCAGCGAAAGCCAGCACGCCTGCGCACACCAGCGCAGAATATTCACCGAGACTGTGCCCCGCCATCAACGCAGGCGCTTTACCGCCCTGCTGCTGCCATACGCGCCACAGCGCGACGGAAGCCGTCAACAGCGCTGGTTGCGTCTGCCAGGTTTTATTCAGTTCTTCCGCTGGGCCTTGTTGTACCAGCGCCCAGAGATCATAGCCCAGCACCGCAGAAGCTTCAGCAAACGTCTGTTCAACCACCGGGTAAGTTGCAGCCATATCAGCCAGCATACCAACCGTTTGGGAACCCTGCCCGGGGAACACAAATGCAAATTGCGTCATGTTTTTATCCTTATACTCAGAAACGAACCAGCGCGGAGCCCCAGGTAAACCCACCACCGAACGCTTCGAGCAGGATCAACTGACCCGGTTTAATGCGCCCGTCGCGTACCGCTTCATCAAGCGCGCTGGGAACGGAAGCCGCAGAAGTGTTGCCGTGACGATCTAACGTCACAACAACATTGTCCATCGACATACCCAGTTTTTTCGCTGTCGCGCTGATAATTCGCAGGTTAGCCTGATGTGGCACCAGCCAGTCAAGCTCGCTGCGCTCCAGATTATTGGCCGCCAATGTTTCATCAACAATACGCGCCAGTTCAGTGACCGCCACTTTAAAGACTTCATTACCCGCCATTGTCAGGTAAGTGGAGTTTTCCGGCGTCACGCGATCCAGATTCGGTAACGTCAGCAGTTCACCATAGCTACCATCCGCGTGAAGATGTGTAGAGATGATACCCGGCTCTTCAGATGCACCAAGTACAACAGCGCCAGCACCGTCGCCAAACAGAATAATCGTCCCGCGATCTTCCGGATCCAACGTCCGCGCCAACACATCAGAACCAATCACCAGTGCATGTTTCACCGCGCCGGTTTTAACATATTGATCGGCGATGCTCAGCGCATAGGTAAAACCAGCGCAGGCTGCAGCAACATCAAACGCCGGACAGCCTTTGATCTCCAGCATATTCTGAATCTGGCAAGCCGCGCTCGGAAATGCATGCGTCGCGGATGTCGTCGCAACAATGATCAAACCAATCTGATCTTTATCGATGCCGGCCATTTCCAGCGCGCGTTTAGCGGCCTCAAAGCCCATGGTCGAAACAGTTTCGTTTGCAGCGGCGATGCGGCGCTCACGGATCCCTGTACGGCTGACAATCCATTCGTCAGACGTTTCGACCATTTTTTCCAGATCGGCGTTTGTTCGAACCTGCTCGGGCAGAAAGCTGCCGGTACCAATAATCTTCGTATACATGTACGCTCAGTCACTCTCGGGTAATATACACACACTCTGATTTTCGTCGCTTGATGCAGGCGAAGCAGGATGGGCGTACACAGATTCCAGGCGAGCGGCAATCCGTTGTGGAACCTGCCGCTGCACCGCCTGCACTGCCTGTTCAATCGCGACGGTAAAGGCTCGCTGATTGGCTGCACCATGACTCTTAATCACCGTGCCGCGCAATCCTAACAGACAGGCGCCATTATACTGGTCGGGGTTGAGGTGACTGAATCGCCTTGTCAGGCTTTTTTGTAACCAACGCTTTAATAAAATCAGCCACCACGACCTTTTTTGCCCCTCGCCCTGAGATTTCAGCAACGAAAGGAACATTCTGACAACACCCTCCATGGTTTTTAATGTGACATTTCCTGTGAAACCGTCACAAACCAACACATCCGTTTTGCCGGTGAGCAATTCATTCGCTTCCAGATAGCCAATGTAGTTCATTGCTGGAACCGAGCGTAATAATGCAGCAGCATCGCGGATACTGTCATGGCCTTTGGTTTCTTCTTCACCAATATTCAGTAACGCAACGCGCGGATTTGTAATCCCAAGGATCTCTTCCGCCATGACTGCGCCCATTACCGCAAATTGCGACAACATTGTACTGTCACAATCCACATTAGCGCCAAGATCCAGCACTACTGTTTTGCCCTTTTGCTGATGAGGCAACACCGTCACCAACGCCGGACGCTCAATACCTTCAATCGGTTTGAGCAACATTTTCGCCAGCCCCATCAACGCGCCAGTGTTACCTGCACTCACGCAGGCTTGGGCGCGCCCTGCTTTCACCAGTTCAAGCGCAATGCGCATTGAACTACCGCGACTGTTACGAATAGCCTGCGCGGCGCGCGCATCACTGGCAATAACTGACTGTGCAGGAACGATAAGCAAACGCGAACGCTGCTCGAAATCAGCTTTGGCAAGTAATGGCGTGATAGCGTCGGGATCGCCGACTAAAAGAAGATTGAGTTGAGAATTAGAGTTCAGTGCCTGCAAAGCTGCAGGCACTGTCACGGAAGGACCAAAATCCCCTCCCATGACATCTAACGCCAGGGTTAGACGTGTCAAGGTATCGTCGCAGCCTGGTTCGGTTTATCCCCGCTTACGCGGGGAAATCCTCACTAAGCTTCATCACGCTTGCGCGTGATTACTTAGTGATAACCTTGCGACCGCGGTAGAAACCGTCGGCGGTAACGTGGTGACGCAGGTGGGTTTCACCAGAAGTTTTGTCTACAGACAGGCTGGTGACTGCGGTCAGCGCGTCATGGGAACGACGCATGCCACGTTTGGAACGGGTTGGTTTATTCTGTTGTACGGCCATGGACCTTACTCCTTAATTACTTACGCTTTAAGCTGGCTAATACGGCAAATGGATTTGGTTTTTGCGCTTCATCAGGCAGTTCACCAAAGACCATGTCCGCCTCGGACACTTCACAGTGTTCAGAATCATGCACCGGAACTACTGGCAAGGAGAGAATGATTTCATCCTCAACCAGGGCCAGCAGATCGATTTCACCGAATTCGTTAACCTCAATCGGCTCATACGCTTCCGGCAGTGCTTCAGCCTGCTCATCTGAACGCACAGGACTGAAACAATACGTTGTGTGAACATGATGGATGAACGGCTTCCCGCAGCGCTGGCATTCGAGCGATACCGTTACCTTCGCCTCTCCGGTTAACACGGCAAGACGCTGATTATCGATAGCGAACGACATGGAGCACTCCACATCACTGTCCACGCTGACTACAGACCCGGCAACACGCTCAACTTGCTCGGGGGTATAGATACCCTCGTAATCAAGGCGTTTTTGAGCCGTACGAACCGGATCAAGAGTCAGGGGTAATTTTACCTTTTGCATAGGGCGCGCATATTAACTTTGTAACGTCATAGAGTCAAAGAAAAAGGCAGCCTGAGGTTGCCTTTTGCCAATAATTCGCACACATTGCGGCCTACAGTTTAAAATGCCTGTCATTGTTAAGCCATATTTGGTGAAAAAAATATGTCTGCTCTCATCCTTGCTTCAACGTCTCCGTATCGTCGCACCCTGCTGGAAAAACTGGGGTTATCTTTTGAATGCGCTGCACCGCAAACCGACGAAACACCGCGCCCTGGCGAGTCTCCACGCCATCTGGTCCAGCGCCTGGCGCAAGAAAAAGCACAATCACTGGCACACGCCTGGCCCCAACATCTGATTATTGGTTCAGATCAGGTCTGTGTGCTTGACGGTGAAATTACCGGTAAACCTCACACGGAAGAAAATGCGCGCCAGCAATTAATGAAAGCCAGCGGAAATATCGTCACTTTTTATACAGGTCTTGCGTTGTATAATTCGGCAACCGGCCACATACAGACTGAATGTGAACCTTTCGATGTCCACTTTCGCCGCTTGAGTGAGCAGGAGATCGACGATTATGTGCGTAAAGAGCGCCCGCTGAATTGTGCTGGCAGCTTTAAGAGTGAAGGCCTGGGGATCGCGCTGTTTGAACGCCTCGACGGTCGCGACCCGAATACACTGGTGGGCCTGCCGTTAATTGCCTTATGCCAGATGCTGCGACGTGAGCACTGTAACCCGCTGTTAAGTTAATGCTTTACCGATCACAGATTCTTTTTTAATCACCCCTTACATTCAACACCAATATTGAAACAATGTTTTAATTAAAAGGAGAGGTGATGAATATTTTCCGCAGCCTGGCGCTGACGCTAACTCTGCTGGCGTCCGTTAACGCCACTGCACAGGAAGAGTGGCAAACGCAGGGCATTGTCGAAGGTAACCTGCCCGCTGGGTGGCAGACGTTGAAAGCACAGATGCACTACCCTGATTCCTGGTTATCCGGGAAATATAGACATTTCTCGCAATGGCAAACCCACAGCCGCCGGTTATTTCGCAACGCACTGCTCACCCCAAATGCAACACAACCTTTTGCTCCACACGCTATTGCTAACGAGGATCGCGGCAGCTATATCGCCGAAAAGCTGGCGATAACAATCACGGATGATAATCGCATCGCTGCACTGCTACTCATGCCCAAAACGCCCGGCCCCCACCCTGCCATCGTATTACTTCACGATCACGGTTCAAAATTTGATATTGGCAAAGAGAAGGTGATCCGTCCCTGGGGTGATGCAGAAAAACTGGCCAGCGCGCAAGCCTGGGCCGACAAATTCTTCAGCGGTAAATTTATTGGCGATGAACTGGCGAAGCGCGGTTATGCGGTCATTGCCATCGATAGCCGCGGCTGGGGCGATCGCGGTCCAATGGTTTACGAGCAGCAGCAGGCGCTGGCAAGTAACTACTTTAATCTTGGTCGCTCACTCGGTGGAGAAGTGGCCTATGAAGATATGCGCACGGTGGATTTTATCGCTTCTCATCCCCAGGTGGACAAACAGCGTATCGGCGTGGTGGGATTTTCGATGGGCGGTTTCCGCGCATGGCAACTGGCGGCGCTGAGCGATAAGGTCGCAGCGACGGCCGTAATTTCATGGTTTGGTACCTACAATGGCCTGATGCAACCGGGGAATAATGTTCTGCGTGGGCAATCCGCCTTTTATATGTTGCACCCCGGCATGCCTGCGCATATGGACATTCCCGATATCGCCAGCATCGCAGCGCCGAAACCCATGCTGATTTATAGCGGCGGCAAAGACAAACTGTTCCCGGCGGAAGCTGTGCAGGAGGCGTTCACAAAAGTGGAGAAGATCTGGTCATCACAAAATGCCAAAGACAAACTGGTCACAAAAACCTGGCCAGAACTGGGGCACGTTTTCTACCAGGAACAGCAGGATGAGGTTTTTCCGTGGCTGGATAAATGGCTAAAACCCTAGCCGAAGCACTCTTCCCCTCTCCGGACGAGAGGGGAAATATCATTTAGCATTACGCAGGACGTGCAGGCAGTGTTTGAGCGCATCATCCAGCGGTGCTTCAATACGCAGCGTTTCGCCAGTGTGCGGATGGGTAAACTTAAGCGCAGCTGCATGCAAAAACAGGCGCGACAAACCGGTTGAGGCCAGTTGCTTGTCAAATTCACGGTCGCCATAACGATCGTCAAAAGCAATGGGATGCCCGGCATGTTGCGTATGCACACGGATCTGGTGCGTCCTGCCCGTCACCGGACTGCAACGCATCAGCGTGGCGAACGCATAGCGCTCCTCCACTTTAAAGCGGGTTTCCGAGGGCTTGCCTTCACTGTTCACACGCACAATACGCTCACCGCTTTGCAGGATATTTTTCAGCAACGGCGCCTGCACCACTTTGACATGGGACTGCCATTGCCCACGCACCAACGCCAGGTAATCCTTCTGCATATCCTTGCCGCGCAACTGCTCATGCAGAGAACGCAGTGCTGAACGCTTTTTCGCCACCAGCAGGACACCGGAGGTATCACGATCAAGACGGTGCACCAATTCAAGGAACCGCGCCTCAGGACGTAACGCCCGCAGCCCTTCGATCACGCCAAAACTCAACCCACTGCCGCCATGCACTGCCGTGCCGGAAGGTTTATTCAGCACCAGGATATGATCGTCTTCGTAGAGAATGACATCGCTTAACTGAGCGACTTTTTGCAGATGCGGCGAAACAGCCTCTTCTTCTCTCTCCGCCACACGTACTGGTGGAATGCGCACTTCATCACCGGCTTCCAGCTTGTACTCCGGTTTGATGCGTTTTTTGTTCACCCGCACTTCGCCTTTACGCAAAATGCGGTAGATCATGCTCTTGGGCACACCTTTTAGTTGGGTGCGCAAAAAATTATCGATGCGTTGCCCCGCTTCGTCAGCGGAAATGGCAACAAATTTTACGGATGGCGTCTCAGTTTTCATGGGTGGCGATTCTAAATAGCCTGGATGATTAGCGCCACTCATTTTTATATGCTTATATTTACCTTTGAACCTGGCTTGCTGCGTTTTACACAGTTGATTCGGCGGTTATTAAACCGATCCGTGGTCAAAGGTGAAAAAACTGTGAGTAACCGGGTGATAAATGGTAAAAGTCAGCTTGCTATAACAGGGTTCGCAAGGAATAATGTTGCCGTTTTCCGTGTTGAATTTTGCTAAAACAAGTAAATGAGCGGAATGACCAGTTTTGCCTGTCCGATCATACACGCAGCAATGGCGTAAGACGTATTGAACTTTCAGGCAGTTAGCGGGCTGCGGGTTGCAGTCCTTACCGGTAGATGGAATCTTCTCTGGAGAGTTTTTCCCAGGCTGTTCCCCTGATAATTGCGCTGTGTTTTCCACAGGAAATACAGGCAGCCGACACACTGCGCCTCTTAAGCGAACGACAACCGTGAGGTTGGCGACGTGAATAGTCACGAGGCCATCGGTTCTCCCCCGGAAAGGCGTCATCATGCCCGCAGCTTAGTCGTCAATGTAAGAATAATGAGTAAGTTACGATGAAAAGAATGTTAATCAACGCAACTCAGCAGGAAGAGTTGCGTGTCGCCCTTGTTGATGGGCAGCGCCTGTACGACCTGGATATCGAAAGCCCGGGTCACGAGCAGAAAAAAGCGAACATCTACAAAGGCAAAATCACCCGCATTGAACCGAGCCTCGAAGCTGCATTTGTTGATTACGGAGCTGAACGCCACGGTTTTCTCCCTCTTAAAGAAATCGCCCGCGAATACTTCCCTGCCAGCTACAACGCCCATGGCCGTCCGAACATCAAAGATGTGCTGCGCGAAGGTCAGGAAGTCATTGTTCAGATCGATAAAGAAGAGCGCGGCAACAAAGGCGCGGCGCTGACCACCTTTATCAGCCTTGCTGGCAGCTACCTGGTATTGATGCCAAATAACCCACGTGCGGGCGGTATCTCCCGTCGCATCGAAGGCGACGACCGCACCGAACTGAAAGAAGCGCTGTCCAGTCTGGAACTGCCGGATGGCATGGGTCTTATTGTCCGTACAGCAGGCGTGGGCAAATCTGCCGAAGCACTGCAGTGGGATCTGAGCTTCCGTCTGAAACATTGGGAAGCCATCCAGAAAGCCGCAGAAAGCCGCCCGGCGCCGTTCCTGATCCACCAGGAAAGCAACGTGATTGTGCGCGCTTTCCGCGATTACCTGCGCCAGGACATCGGCGAAATCCTGATCGATAACCCGAAAGTGCTTGAGCTGGCTCGCCAGCATATCTCCGCGCTGGGTCGTCCGGATTTCAGTAGCAAAATCAAACTGTACACCGGCGAAATCCCGCTGTTCAGCCACTACCAGATTGAGTCGCAGATTGAGTCTGCCTTCCAGCGTGAAGTGCGCCTGCCTTCCGGCGGCTCTATCGTTATTGATACGACCGAAGCACTGACCGCTATCGACATCAACTCCGCTCGCGCAACCCGCGGCGGCGATATCGAAGAGACGGCGTTTAACACTAACCTGGAAGCGGCAGACGAAATTGCCCGTCAGTTGCGCTTGCGCGACCTTGGCGGCCTGATTGTTATCGACTTCATCGACATGACGCCAGTACGTCACCAGCGTGCTGTGGAAAACCGTCTGCGTGAAGCGGTGCGTCAGGACCGTGCGCGTATTCAAATCAGCCATATTTCCCGCTTCGGTCTGCTGGAAATGTCCCGCCAGCGTCTGAGCCCGTCGCTTGGCGAGTCCAGCCATCACGTTTGCCCACGCTGTAGCGGCACTGGCACCATTCGTGACAACGAATCCTTGTCGCTGTCTATTCTGCGCTTGATCGAAGAAGAAGCGCTGAAAGAAAACACGCAGGAGGTGCATGCCATCGTTCCGGTGCAGGTCGCTTCTTACCTGTTGAACGAAAAACGTGCTGCCGTCAGCGCTATCGAAGCCCGTCAGGGTGGCGTACGCTGCGTGATCGTTCCGAACGATCAGATGGAAACCCCGCACTACTCCGTACTGCGCGTGCGTAAAGGTGAAGAGACCCCGACCCTGAGCTATCTGCTGCCAAAACTGCATGAAGAAGCAATGGCGCTGCCGTCTGAAGAAGACGTTCCGGAACGTAAACGTCCGGAACAACCCGCGCTGGCCACTTTCGTCATGCCAGATGTTCCGCCAGTACCACAAGCGCCTGCGCCTACACCTGCAGTCACTGCACAGCCAGCCTCTGTCGTCGCCCAGTCCTCGCCGGGTCTGCTGGGCCGTTTCTTCTCCGCACTGAAAGGCCTGTTCGCCAGCGAAGCTGCGCCTGCATCGGTTGAAGTGAAAGAAGAAGAGAAGAAAAATGCGGGCGAGAAACAAGATCGCCAGCAGGATCGTCGTAAATCCCGTCAGGGCAACCGTCGCGATCGTAATGAGCGCCGAGATTCCCGCGGTGAAGGTAATGAAGCGCGTGAAGGCCGTGACAACCGCGAAGGCCGCGAAGAAAATCGCCGCAATCGCCGTGAAAAATCACAGCAGAATGCAGAGGCCCGCGATGTTCGCCAGCCAGTTGCCGTAGAAGAGGCTGATAAGGCGAAGCCGCGTGACGAGCAGCAACCGCGCCGTGAACGCAATCGCCGCCGTAATGATGAAAAACGTCAGGCGCAGCAGGATGTGAAAGAGCTGAGCCGCGATGAACAAACTGCGCCGGAAACGGAACAGGAAGAGCGTGTACAGACGATGCCGCGCCGTAAGCAGCGTCAGCTGAACCAGAAAGTCCGCGTTGGCGAGCAGAATGCAGAAACCGTTGTTGAAAAGGATGCTGTCCAGGACGTACCCGCTCCACGCACTGAACTGGCGAAAGTCGAGCTGCCTGTCGTTGCAGACAGTGCCAACGCACAGGAACAGGATGAGAACGGGGATACGCGTGAAAACGCGATGCCGCGCCGCTCACGCCGTTCACCGCGCCACCTGCGCGTCAGCGGTCAGCGTCGCCGTCGCTACCGTGATGAGCGCTACCCGCTGCAATCCGCAATGCCATTGACCGTTGCCTGCGCATCGCCGGAAATGGCCTCCGGTAAGGTATGGATCAGCTATCCGGTTGCGCGTCCTCAGGATGAGCAGCAGGTTCAGGACAGCGAAGTGGAACAGAATGTCGCCACTGAGCAGGATGTCGCTCCCGCTATCGCCGAAGCGCAACTGGTCGCCAGTCAGCCAGCTGAAGCGCCAGAAGCGTCTGCTCCGGTTGAAACGGCCGAAACTGCAACCGCTGAACCTGTGATTGCTGAACCGCAAACGCCTGTTGAAGCACCTGAACCTGTCGTCGTTGAAACCACGCATCCGGAAGTCATTGAAAGTCCGGTAGAGGATCAGCCGCAGTTGATTGCTGAGGAAGATCGCACCGTCGCTGAAGCGGTGGTTGAAAACGTGCAGCCAGCACAACCCCCAGTGGTTGCAGAACCGGTGGCTGAAACTGCCGTGACCGAAGACATAACGGAAGAAACTGCGACGCCGGTTATCGAAGTGCCGGTCATCCCCGCTGCAGCAGCGCCGGCAGCACGTAAGATCGCCACTGCGCCAATGACTAAAGCGCCTGCGCCAGCCTACGTGCCGGAAGCACCGCGTCATAGCGATTGGGTACGTCCGGAGTTCGGATTCACAGGTAAAGGAGCGGCAGGCGGCCACAGCGCCACGCACTCCGCCACCGCGCCGGCAACAAAACCGCCGTCAGTCAACTAACCCGACTGGCAGTAAAAGCCGACCTCCGGGTCGGCTTTTTTATGCCCGATGCACTGGCTGGCGCATACCGCCCAGCCCGGGCATCACTTCCCGCATCAGTTGCAAAAATTTACGTAACCGCGCGGGATAGTAACGTGCCCACGGGTAAACCAGATGCACTGGCAACGGTGCTGCCTGCCACTCCGGCAACAGCGCCACCAGCTTACCGGCACGAATTTCTTCCTCTACCGCCCAACTGGAGATCACCGCCACACCCAGCCCTGCAATGACGGTGTTACGTGCTGCATAGAGACTATCCGTATAAAGCCGGGGCGAAATCACCACCTGCTCCGTCTCACCACTATGCTGATGCGTAAGATGAATTTCGTGCTGGTAAAACGTATTCAGGGCTATCCATGGCAATGCGGAGAGCTGTTGTGGCGTTTCTATTGCAGGAAAACGCGCAAGTACTGCGGGTGCCGCCACCAGACTGCGAGGCACTTCCGCCAGCAGCACTGACACGGTCGCTGGATCGACTTCCGCCCCCACACGAATGGCGCAATCGATATTCGCGCTAAGAAAATCCACCTTTTTGTCATTAAGTATCCACTCCACCGATAGCTGTGGATGACGCTCCAGGAATTGCGTTAACGGCCCCAGCAATTGCTCCTGACCAAACGCATGCGGCGCTCGTACCCGTAACATTCCCACCGGTTCATCGTCCGACTGACTCAGCTCATCCTCAAGTGCAACCCATGCATCCGCCACACGTTTCGCATGCTGATAACACCGTTCTCCATCATCCGTGAGCTTCATCGCATGGGTGGTGCGCAACAAAAGTTTCACGCCAAGCAGGCTTTCCAGCGACTGCAAGCGTCTGCTCACCGTCGCTTGTGTGGTGTCCAGTTGACGCGCCGCCGCCGACAGCGAACCCGCCTCGACGATACGGATAAACGTCCGCATCAGATCCACTCTATCTATACGCTCTTGTCGCTTCATAATTATTACATTTATACGTTACACGTATAACCGTTTTACCACTCCGCTGGCTACCGCGCTATACCGGCATACGCAAAAATGTGCCCACACCGTAGCGTTACGACGCACAAATCAAAACACACCGTTTCTGGGGAACCATCATATGAACCGTCATTCTCTTTCGACAGATGTTGTTGGCTGGGTCATTTTTGCCCTCGCGCTCGGCGCAGGATTCAGCGTTGCAGCAATTTACTATTCGCAGCCGCTATTACCGCTGATGGGCAACGACTTGCATCTTACAATCAACGGCATGGGGCTGGTTCCCACACTGACTCAGGCTGGCTATGCGCTGGGGATCCTGTTTCTGTTGCCGCTGGGCGACCGCCATGATCGCCGGCGTCTTATCCTGTTCAAAAGCGCGGCACTGGCGCTGTTATTGCTGGCATGCAGTCTGACCAGCCACCTTCCCTCTCTGCTGATTGTCAGCCTGCTGTTAGGCATGGCCGCCACCATGGCGCAGGATATTGTTCCTGCTGCCGCGATCCTCGCACCGGCGGGTAAACAGGGGAAAATGGTCGGTACGGTAATGACGGGACTGCTGCTGGGGATCCTGCTTTCCAGGACCGTCAGTGGCTTTGTTGGCGCGGCATTTGGCTGGCGCGTCATGTACCAGATGGCGGCCGTTAGCATTGCGCTGATTGGTATCCTGATGTGGTCGGTACTGCCGCGTTTCGCCACCCACTCAACGCTGAGCTACCCGGCGCTGATGAAGTCTATGGCGCACCTGTGGCAACGTTATCCATCACTGCGTCGCGCTGCAATGGCACAAGGTTTTCTTTCTGTCGCTTTTAGCGCGTTCTGGTCAACCCTGGCGATGATGCTGCTGGAAAAATATCAATTGGGTAGCGCTGTCGCCGGCACTTTCGGCATCGCAGGTGCGGCCGGTGCACTGGCCGCACCGCTGGCTGGCGGGCTGGCAGATAAAATGGGCGCAGAGAAAGTGACACAATTAGGCGCAGGTCTGGTGATGGTTTCTTTTGCTCTGATGTTCCTGTTGCCCGTTCTGCCCCCGCACGGGCAACTGATCCTGATTGCATTGTCTGCCGTCGGTTTTGACCTGGGTCTGCAATCCAGTCTGGTTGCACACCAGAATCTGGTTTACGGCCTGGAGCCGCAAGCACGTGGTCGGCTGAATGCACTACTGTTTACCGGCGTGTTTATTGGTATGGCGGCAGGTTCTGCACTGGGCAGTAAACTCTACTCGGTTGCCTCATGGCAAGGTGTGATAGTGTTGGCAACGCTGTCCGCACTCATCGCACTGGCTATCCGCCTCATCGATGCCCGCCAGATGCAACAAGCCGAACAAAAAGCGTAAAAAAAAAGCCCGCTCCGGGGTGATGGAGCGGGCATAGCGAACATGCCCAGTTTCCAGACATGTCCAAAATGAAAACGTTACTTATTGAGCTGGAACAGCGACATCCCCTGCATATCACTAAACGCCTTGTAAGACGCCTGCAGTGCAGCCTGTTGCATGGTGTAAGACGAAATCACTTCGTTCCAGTCTACATCGATCAAATCACTCGACTGTTGCTTCAGACCCAGCGCACGGTCATCGCCCAGCGAATCAAGGCTTTCCAGTTCGTTCAACTGCGTACCCAGCTCAGCGCGTACAGTAGACACGTTGTTCAGGGAGTTGCCGAGGCCACGGCTGGTTTTATCTACTACGGCCTGTGCAGCAGCTTTCGCCGTTTCATTACCTGCGACGGGAGTTTTCAGCGCTGCAACGGCCGTATCCAGCATTTTGAACAGGTTCGTTTCGGACGTACCCGGCAGACCCGTTGCCGGATCGATCGGCTCTGGCGTAGCGTTACTGCTGATATGGTTAAAGACTTGATCGCCAGTGTGCGCAATGACCATAGTACGCGAGGCATCCACTTGCTGACTGATTGCCTGCGAACCCCCACTGTAGGTCGCCGTTGCTGAGTCATACGGAGCAGACTCCGTCTTGTAGCCAGCAAAAATATAGCGACCATTACCATCAGTGCTGTTGGCAAGGTTTAACAACTGATCGCGATAGCCCTGCAATTCTGTTGCCAGAGAAGCGCGGTCATCGTCACTGAGCGAACCGCTGCCCGCTTTCACGATAGTACTTTGCGCGCCCTGAATTGCTGTGGTCACCTGTTGCAGTACGCTCTCTTCGAGCGACACTTTCTGCGTAGCGAATGTACGTGCAGTGGCATACTGCGAGTTTTGCGCCTGCGCCTGAGAGATCACCACCGCCTGAGAGGCTGCAATCGGATCATCAGACGGACGGTTCACACGCTGACCGGTGGACATTTGCTCACCATACGCCAGCCACTTACTTTGCGCGTTGGTCACACCGCGCATATTTTGTTCGTACATCATTTGAGTACTGATACGCATTGCTCACCCCTTACTTAGCGTATTTCCAGCAGCGCATTAAAGAGCGTGCTTGCGGTCTGAAGAACCTGCGCGTTGGCCAGATAATATTGCTGATAACGTTGCAGGTTGCCGTACTCTTCATCGAGGTTAACCCCGGAGATCGACTGCTGCTGGTTGCTCAGTTGCGTTACCACGTTAGTCTGCGTCGTACTGCTGGTTTTCAGCGTCGACGTTTTGTTACCCACATCGCTCACCAGCGTGGCATAGGCATCGGTAAAGGTTTTATTACCGCCGACTTTCTTGGCACTTTGCAGGTTGAGCAGCGCCTGCCCGTTGCGGTTGTCGCTCGCACCGTCGCCGGCAACAGACGCCATCGCAATTTTCGACTCATCGGTGATCGCCACGCTCATATTCACAATCGCGTTGCTCACCGGCTTGACGGTAAAACTGTCGTTGGCGGCAGCCGTACCACTGACGCTGACCTTCAGCCCGTCAAAATTCAACGAGCCATCGGTGGAATCTGGTGTAACGTTGAAGGACGTATTGTTGGACAAACGCGTCACGGTCCAGTTGCTGCCATCGTAAGCCACTTTGTAGTCAGTCGCCTGAACAGCCGTACTGTCGCTGACCGCGGGTGATAATGCGGCGGTGCCAGTATTTTTGCCGTTGCCTAAGGCAGACGGCGCACCGATGGTAAAGAAGTTTGTACCCTGTACACCGACTGAATCGTAACCCTGGGTGTGCTGTTTGTTGAACGCATCAGCAAATGACAACGCCAGTTGGCCCAGGGTATTACGCGTCTGATCCAGATCCTGTGAACGGAAGGCCAGCAAACCGCCCAGAGACCCCGTAGTAATCAGTCTCTCCGGGATCTCAACATTGCCGGCAGTATTGTCGACATAGGCAACCGTGGTACGAGATGCGTCAGCGCTGGAAGCCACTGCCGCCAGTTGGCGAGAAGTACTGCCTTGCACCAGGGTGTAACCGTTAGCCATCGTCAGGTTATAGGTTTTACCATCCTGTACGCTAACTTCCACCCCGACGATCTTATTCAGCTCGCTGACCAACTGGTCACGCTGATCGAGCAAATCATTCGGAGATGCGCCCGCGCCAACGCCGGTCAGACGGGAAATCTGATCATTAAGGGAGGCGATCTGTTTGGTGTAGTTGTTGATTTGGTCAACACTTGAGCTGATAGACAGGTTAACCTGCTTATCCTGGTCACGCAGATACTGATCGGCCACCTTGAACTGGTTAACCAGCGCACTGCCTTTACCTAACAGAGCCTGACGTGCTGCCGGATCTTCGGCGTTGCTCACCAACGTTTGCAGACTGGAGAAAAATCCCTGCAGGCTGGTCGAAAGCGTATTGGTAGTACCAGAGAGCACATCATCAATTTTTGACATCTGCTCATAGCGCGTAGTCAGCCCGCTGCTCTGGTTTTGCGCCGCGCGCAGCTGGTTAGTAATGAAAGCATCATACTCACGCTGAACACCCGAGACATAGACACCATTGCCAACCCAACCGCCAGCCCCCAGCGTACTGTTAGCCGACGACAATACTGTCGTCTGACGGGTATAGCCAGCCACGTTATAGCTGGCAATGTTGTTACTCGAGGTATTAAGCGCTGCCTGGGCTGCAGCGAGCCCACTCATGGCGCTATTAATCAAACTGGACATGGAGGTTCCTTATACACTTTCAGACATGAGTCCTGTTGACGATTATCGGCAACCCAGAGCGAAACTTGAGATATTTCAGAACAGATTTTCGATGTCGCTGTTATAGGCTTTGCTGACTTTTTCACCCATAGATTTAAGCTGTTGGATCATACTCGTCAGCTTACGGGCATAGTTCGGATCGGTCGCATAACCGGCGTTTTGCAACGCTTGTGCGCCCTGTTCCGCCGTTGCTGCCGTCGTGACCGCCGCATAGCGTTTATTGCGCGTCAGCATGCCTACATAATCAGACAATGCTTCGAGATACGAGCTGTACACACGGAATTTTGCTTTGACTTTAACCGCCTCGCCATTCTCATATTCCGTGGTGGTGATCTCGGTGGTTGGTCCTTTCCAGTTCGGTGTCGCTTTCACACCGAAAATGTTAAAGCTCGGCTCACCGTTCTCACGCGGGATCTGCCGTTGGCCCCAGCCGGATTCGAGAGCAGCCTGCGCGAGGATCAAGTGATGCGGAACACCGCTCTGCTGGCTGGCCAGTCGCGCCGGAAGCGAAAGCTGGGCAAGGAAGTCTTTGCTGTCACCCGTCAACGGTTCATCACTGTCGTCAGGCGCTTTTGGCATAGCCTTACGCACTAACTGCGTCAGCGCCTGGTTTTGATAACTGGTCACCGTTTCCAGAGGGAACTTCATCGGCACCTGTTGCATTTGATCGGCGGGATCTACCGGCGCCTGTTCGTCGGTCATCTGTTTCACCATCATATCCGCCAGCCCCAGACCTTTGCCTGCGGTCATCTGCTGGGCAATCTGTTGGTCATACATGCTGGTGTACAGCCGGGTTGAATCGCTACTGAAAATACCGTCTTTTGGCAGGGCGTCGCGCATGCTTTTTAGCATCATTTGCACAAACATCCCTTCCACCTGGCGCGCTACCGGCCGCAGGTTAGCTTTCGGATCCTGTCCGGCCTTTGATTTCAGTTCATTCAGCGACTGCGCGTCCCAGGCCGCGCTACTCAACAACCGGCTGTCAGTCAACATTAGATGATCTCCAGTTTCGCACGCAGGCAACCTGCGCTTTGCATAGACTGCAGAATCGACATCAGTTCCATTGGCGACGCACCCAGTGCGTTCAGTGCACGTACCACGCTATTCAGATTGGCGCTGGAGCGAACACTTTGCAGCGACCCACCACTCTGACGCAAATCGATCTGCGTTTGCGGCGTGACAACGGTTTGACCACCCCCAAACGGCGTATTCGGCTGGCTAACGTTAGCCTGCTGGTTCACCGTCACGGAGAGGTTACCCTGCGCGACTGCGCAGTTATCCAGCGCCACTTCGCGGTTCATCACCACAGAGCCGGTACGGGAGTTAATGATCACTTTCGCATCCTGTTGCGTTGTACCGACTTCCAGATTCTGAATATCCGCCAACAGACGCACCTGTGAGGTACCGCCGCTGGAGGTACGGATCTGCACGGTACGAGCATCCAGCGCAGTCGCGCTACCATAACCACGGCTGCGGTTGATGGTATCGGCAATCTGCTGCGCCATGGTGAAATCTTCCTGATTCAGTTGCAGGTTTATGGTGTTACCCGCGCCAAATTGCGACGGCAGTTCACGCTCAATAACCGCTCCGCCGGTGATGCGACCGCCGTTGAGCTGGTTAACCTGTACGCTGCTGCCGCCAGCAGATGCACCTGCACCACCTACAAGAATGTTACCCTGCGCCAGCGCATACACCTGGCTGTCCACCCCTTTCAGCGGGGTCATCAGCAACGTGCCGCCGCGCAGGCTTTTTGCGTTCCCCATGGAAGAGACCACCACATCGATTGTCTGTCCCTGGCGGGCAAAGGCCGGGAATTGCGCAGTCACCATTACCGCCGCCACGTTTTTTAATTGCATGTTGGTGCCAGTAGGAACGGTGATCCCCATCTGCGACAACATGTTATTTAATGTTTGCGTGGTAAACGGCGTTTGGGTGGTCTGGTCACCCGTGCCATCAAGCCCAACAACAAGGCCGTAGCCAATTAAGGAGTTTTCTCGTACGCCCTGTACGCTGGTGAGATCCCGGATACGGTCGGCCTGGGCGACAGTCGCCACCAGCACCAACGCGATTCCAGCCAGATATCTAAACATAATTCACCCCGGTTACATCGGCGATAAGTTGAGGAAGAAACGCTGCAGCCAGCCCATCGTCTGCGCTTCGTTAATGTAGCCATTGCCGACATATTCGATGCGCGCATCAGCCACCTGAGTAGACTGAACCGTGTTGCTGCCGCTGATGGTGCGTGGGTTCACAACACCTGAGAAGCGGATGAATTCAGTGCCCTGGTTAATGGCGATCTGTTTTTCACCCACAACATGTAAATTGCCATTGATCAGCACCTGGTCGACCGTCACAGTCAACGTGCCGCTAAATGTGTTACTGGCGTTCGCGCCGCCTTTACCGGCGAAGGTGTTACTCCCGGAAGAACTCAGATCGGCACGTGCGTTGCCAAAAAGACCTTCAAGGTAACGAGGCGTCGTATCGATACCAAAACTGGATTTGCCATCGCGGCTGGCATTGGCCGATGAACTCTTACTGGCGCTCACGTTTTCTTGCAACGTGATCGTCAGCATATCGCCCACGTTACGCGGACGGCGGTCTTCAAACAGTGGCTGATAGCCATAGTTTATTGGCTGCGCGGTCTGATAAATCGAGCCATTCACTAAAGGCACTGGACCCGGGATCGGTTGAGCGGAGGTCGCTCCTTCTACCAATGGTTTTGAAGGAACCCAGGCACATCCGGTCAGGGTAACGGCCAGTAAAGCCATAATTGGGTAGCGGCGCGCGGCGTATTTTTGCATTGCATTCATCTTCGAAATCAGGGTTCCGGTACGGCAGCAACTACCGCACCGGATAACGCCTTAGAGTTGCGTCAGTTTTTGCAGCATCTGATCGGTCGTCGATACTGCTTTACTGTTAATTTCGTAAGCGCGTTGAACCTGGATCATATTCACCAGTTCTTCGGCAACGTTTACGTTTGAGGTTTCCACATACCCCTGGTACAGCAAACCTGCACCGTTGAGGCCCGGGGTCGTGGAGTTTGGCGCCCCGGACGACTGGGTTTCGGTGTACAGGTTCTCACCGATGCTTTCCAGACCGGTGTCATTCATAAAGGTGGTGAGGTTTAACTGGCCAACCTGCACCGGCGCTGTCGCCCCCTGCTGCGTCACGCTGACCACGCCGTCGCGGCCAATGGTGATGCTCAGGGTGTTAGCAGGGATAGTGATCGCAGGCTGCACCTGGAAACCACCCGCCGTGACTAACTGACCATTCTGATCCACCTGGAAGGAGCCGTCGCGTGTATACGCTGAGGTACCATCCGGCAGCAGTACTTCAAAGAAGCCCTGCCCTTTAATGGCAACATCTTTGGTGTTGTTAGTTTGTGACAAGCCGCCCTGGCTGTGCAGGCGTTCGGTCGCAACGGGACGAACACCGGTACCGATCTGCAAGCCAGAAGGCAATGTCGTTTGTTCAGAAGACTGAGCACCAGGCTGACGCATCGTCTGGTACAACAAATCTTCAAATACCGCACGCTGACGCTTAAAACCGTTGGTACTGACGTTCGCCAGGTTGTTGGCGATAACGTCCATATTGGTTTGCTGGGCGTCGAGGCCGGTTTTCGCGATCCATAATGAACTGATCATAGGTAATCCTGTTTATTAGCCCAGTGACAGCAACTGATTGGCGCGTTGCGCGTTTTCATCAACGCTGCCGATCACCTTCATCTGCATTTCGAAGCGACGTGCGCTGGCAATCATGTCGGTCATCGCTTCAACGGGTTTAACGTTGCTGCCTTCCAGCACGCCCGACATCACACGGACAGAGGCATCGGCTTGCAACGTCGTGCCACGCGTGGCTTGCGCGGCCTGGCTCACACGGAACAGACCATCATCGCCACGCACCACTTCTTTACCTTCCGCTTTAACCAGCTTCAGCTTGCCTACCGGTGCAATGGTATTCGCCGAATCGCCAGGATTAAGCGCAGAAATCGTACCGTCAGCGGCAATCGTGATCTGCGAGCCTTCCGGCACAGAGATCGGACCCGCCTCACCAATCACCGGGTGGCCCTGAATGGTCAACTGACCGGTAGGACCGACCTGAATATTACCGTTGCGGGTATACCCTTCCGAACCATCCGCGGTCTGAACGGCTAACCAACCGTTCTGCTGTAACGCCACATCAAGTGGGCGAGAGGTGTAATCCAGCTGACCGGGCGTCATATCGGCACCCGGTGTAGACGCCACCACCAAAGTACGGGTCGGTAACGAAAGCCCTTCAACAGGTACTGCACGCAGCGCATTAAGCTGCGCACGGAAGCCCGGCGTTGAAGCATTCGCAAGGTTGCTGGCGGTGACAGCCTGCTGATTCAGCGTTTGGCTGGCGGCGCCCATCGCGGTGTATATTGCGTGATCCATTAAGCCATCCCGTCAGATGATTAACGCAGGTTAACCAGCGTGTTAAGGATCTGGTCCTGGGTTTTGATAGTCTGCGCGTTCGACTGATAGTTACGCTGCGCGACGATCATGTTCACCAGTTCTTTACTCAGATCCACGTTTGATGCTTCAAGCGCACCGTTGGTCAACTTACCGAAATTACCGGTACCTGCAGCCCCTAACAGCGCAACACCGGAAGACGAGGTTGCGGACCAAACGTTGTTACCTTCAGATTTCAAGCCTTCGGAGTTAGCGAAGTTCGCCAGAACGATCTGCCCAAGCACCTGTTTCTGCTCGTTGGAGTAGTTCCCCACAACGGTGCCATCTTCGTTAATCTGGTAGCTCACCAGGTCGCCCGGTTTGTAACCGTTCTGCGTGGTGCCGACAATGTTGTTAGAGCCGGTGTTCTGCTGCATGGAGTTAAGGAAACTCAGCGAGAACGTTGCCGGGGTTGCACCATTGATGGTACCCGTGGTGATGGAGGCAGAAGTCCCGCCCGTCAGCGCACCGTTAGTATTGAAGGTCATGGTGGTTGCAAGCGTTGCCGTACTGCCACTCACACTGCTGTCCTGGGTATAAACATCCCAGGTATTCGCTGTGGCACTCTTCACAAAATAGACGTTCATGTCATGGGCGTTACCCTGGCTGTCGTAGACAGTGACGGAACCTTTTTTGTTATAGGTGCTGGCGTTAGTGGGGTCGAACGGCGTAACCGCCGGGGTAGTGTCCGTGGAGTTCAGGTTGATCTGCATCGATGCCGTGGTGGTGATTTTCGCCGCCATCAGCGTGTTCGGAATGGTGATACCTGTCGGGTTCGCACCAGTCTGTACTGTCGGCGGTGTACCGGTAGCCGGGTAGCCGGTTATCTGCATACCCTGCATGTTCACCAGGTTGCGGTTTTCGTCCAGTTTGAACTGGCCGTTACGGCTGTAATACACAGAACCGTTGCTGTCGACCACACGGAAGAAACCGTTTCCGCTCAATGCAACGTCAAGACCACGACCGGTGTTGGTGGTGGTACCATCGCTAAAGTCCTGGGTAATGCCCGCCACTTTAACACCGAGCCCCACTTTAGAACCGGCGAACATATCAGCGAAGGACGCAGATCCGGATTTAAAGCCATAAGTGGCGGAGTTGGCAATGTTGTTACCAATGACATCGAGGTTGGTGGCCGCAGCATTCAGGCCGCTGACCGCTTGTGAAAAGGCCATGACTTACTCCTGATAAGTGTTAAGGCTTTAAATAATCTGCCGTACTTCGTCGAGGGTGGTAGTACCGTAGGTACCCAAATCTAATGTGCTCCCGTTACTATTGCGGGTCACACCTTGCACCAGCGCAAACTGCAGAGGTTGAGCAACCAACTGCGTTGAGCCTGAGCTGGCAGCGATAGAGACTTTATAAGAGCCATCTGGCGCTGCTGTACCATCAGAAAGTTTGCCGTCCCAGCTAAAGGTATGGACGCCCGCTTTCAGCGCGCCAATATCAATGGTGCGCACGACTGTGCCGTCTGCACTGGTCACCGTCGCGGTCACTTTGTCGGCAGCCTGAGTCAGCTCAACACCAAATGGCGTAGAGGTCTCTTTGCCCACAAGGATGGTTTGTCCTGGGATCATGACACCGTGGCCAATCAGCGTCGTCGCCTGCATGGACTGGCTGTTATCAATCTGCCCGGAGATCGAGCCCAGTGTGGTATTCAGTTTTTCAATCCCGCTTACGGTACTGATCTGCGCAAGTTGCGTGGTCAGTTCATTGTTTTGCAGCGGGTTGGTCGGATCCTGGTTTTTCAACTGCGCGACCAGCAATGTCAGAAAGCTGCTCTGCAGGTCGGAAGCGCTGTTAGTCCCAGTGGTAGTTGTACCCTTCGTACTGGCTGCAGCGCCGGAGTTGGTCGGGTCATTAACTTTTACAGCGATAGACATGCTGTGCGTCTCCTTTACTGGCCGAGGGTCAGGGTCTTGAGCATCATGCTCTTAACCGTATTCAGTACTTCAACGTTTGCCTGATAGCTGCGTGAAGCGGACATGGTGTTGACCATTTCCCCGACCACATCAACGTTCGGCATTTTGACGTAACCATTGGCGTCCGCCAGCGGGTTACCCGGCTGGTAAACCAGTTTGTCCGGCGCCTGGCTTTCAATAACATCCGCGACTTTTACACCGCCGGTCGCCTGACCTGGTGCGGCATCAACCTGGAAAACGACCTGTTTGGCGCGATAGGGTTGACCGTCCGGCCCGGTAACGCTGTCGGCGTTGGCAAGGTTACTGGCCGCCACGTTCATACGTTTTGACTGCGCCGCCAGCGCCGAGCCAGCGACATCAAAAATATTCAGTAAAGCCATCTATCAATTCCCCCCTTGCAGAACACTCATCATGCTTTTGATCTGCCCGCCCAGTACCGTTAAACCGGTCTGGTATTTCACGCTGTTGTCCGCGAACTGCGTACGCTCACGATCCATATCCACGGTGTTGCCATCCAGAGAGGGCTGATCCGGGATGCGATACAGCAGATCGGCAGACGGCGGGGTCATTGCTTGCGCAGGAATATGACGGGAAGAGGTCAGCGCCAATGAAACACCACTCTCTTCAGCACGACCGCGCTCCATGACTTTTTTCAGTTCACTGGCGAAATCAATATCGCGCGCCTGGTACCCCGGGGTATCGGCGTTGGCAATGTTTGCCGACAGGATTTCCTGGCGCTGGGCGCTCAGGTTCAGCGCTTCTTGCTGAAAACGCAGTGCGGCATCAAGTTTATCGAGCATGGCTCCCCCACTGATGACAATTATTTAGCCAACAGCTTAAATCTCCTTACGCAAGCCTTATCGTTGGAATAAGCGCAAAATGCGTCGCTATTTATTGCGTTGATAGATTTGCCATGCGGTTAAAATCTCCTCATTCCATTAACAGGCAGGAGTCTGCGATGATCACTCTGAAAGGCTGTGTGGCTGCGGCCTTACTGTTATTAAGCCCGCTAACGCAGGCGGCCGACTTACAGGCGCAACTCACCGCTTTTTTTGCTCAACGTCTTGCTGGATTTAGTGATGAGGTAGTGGTAAATATACGCACCCCGGAAAATCAGCGTTCCACCTGCGATCAGCCCGAGCTGAGCGTCATCGGAAATGCTAAACTGTGGGGTAATCTGAGTGTTCAGGCGAATTGCGCCGGCGCAAAGCGCTATTTGCAAGTGAACGTTCAGGCGACGGGTAACTATGTTGTGGCCGCACAAGCAGTCGCGCGCGGCAGCACGTTACAGCCGGGCAGCGTGAAATTAGCGCGCGGCCGTCTCGATCAGTTACCGCCGAGAACGATGCTGGATATCACCCAGGCGCAGGATGCGGTAAGTTTGCGCGATCTCGCACCCGACCAACCGATACAACTGTCTATGCTGCGCCAGACATGGCGTATAAAAGCGGGACAGCGTGTGCAGGTTGTGGCGACAGGCGATGGCTTTAGTGTGAACGGCGAAGGTCTTGCTCTGAACAACGCATCGGTGGCGCAAAACGCCCGTGTGCGCATGTCTTCAGGCCAGATTGTCAGCGGGATTGTGAACGCTGATGGGAATATTCTGATTAACCTATAATCTTTTTAAAGAATTTGCGTCGGCTGCCGATATATAAGCAACGACTACAGATACAGGCCCCAAACGCCGGGGAACCTCAGTGAGGACTACACTATGAGCATTGATCGGACATCGCCCCTCAAGCCGGTAAACACTGTACAACAGCGTGAAGCCAGCGAGGCCCAAACGCAAAAAACGCGTCTGGAAAAATCCGCGACGACGAACAGCACCAACGTCACCATTAGCGGCGCTCAGGCTAAGCTGATGCAGGCAGGGGCAAATGACATCAATACAGAACGCGTCGAGCAACTGAAAACCGCGATCCGTAATGGTGAACTGAAGATGGACACTGGCAAAATCGCCGATGCCCTGATTGACGAAGCGAAGAGTTACTTGCAGAGTAAATAACAGTATGAACCGACTGTCAGACATCCTTGATCAAATGACAGTTATCCTGAGCGCTCTCAAAGACGTGATGGATGCTGAGCAAAAACAGCTTTCCGTGGGCCACATTAATGGCAGCGCGTTACAGCGTATTACGGAAGAAAAAAGCTCCTTGCTCGCAACTCTGGACTACCTTGAGCAACAACGCCGGGCGACGCAGAAAACGCAACATAGCGCAAATGACGATATCGCCGTTCGCTGGCAAACCATTACTCAAAAGACGCAGCATCTGCGTGACCTGAACCAGCACAACGGATGGTTGCTGGAAGG
Source organism: Kosakonia oryzendophytica (assembly GCF_900094925.1). GTDB lineage: Bacteria > Pseudomonadota > Gammaproteobacteria > Enterobacterales > Enterobacteriaceae > Kosakonia > Kosakonia oryzendophytica. The sequence continues at coordinate 62,362 of NZ_FMAY01000010.1, forward strand.
GCAAATCGCGCGCAATCAACAAGCGCTGGACGTTCTGAAACCGCATCAGGAACCCGGGCTTTACGGCGCGAATGGTTATACCTCTACCGCCAACCGTGGCGGAAAGAAAATCTCTATTTAGATCTGTTCAGGCAGTTAATATTCTGATTTTTAGCCAGGGGATCCGTCCCCTGGCTGCCTTTCTGTTTACGCCGTCCGGCGTGCAAATTCTTTGACTTTAAAACCCAACACCGCAAGCGTGGCGAAGTAAGCGATAACCCCCACCAGCACAACCGCCATCAGACGCAGCAGACGATAAGGCATGGTGCCTTGTGCCCACTCCGGCATAACGTACAGCATGCCCACCAGTGCCGCCGACATTACCAGTACCGCAATGACCAGACGGACAAGGAAACTCGTCCACCCCGGTTGCGGCGTAAAAATATTCTGTTTGCGCAGTTGCCAGTAGAGCAGCACGGCATTCAGACAGGCCGCCAGACCGATCGACAAAGAGAGACCGGCATGTTTTAGCGGACCGATAAAGGCCAGGTTCATGAGCTGCGTCATGATTAGCGTGACGATGGCGATTTTCACCGGCGTTTTAATATCCTGCCGCGAATAGAATCCCGGAGCCAGAACCTTCACCACAATCAGCCCCATCAGCCCTACGGAATAGGCGATTAACGCCCGTTGCGTCATCGACGCATCGAAGGCGGTGAATTTGCCGTACTGGAACAGCGACACCGTCAGCGGCTTTGCCAGGATACCTAATGCCACCGCACTGGGCAGTGCCAGCAGAAAGCAGAGCCGTAACCCCCAGTCCATCAACCGGCAATACTCATCATGGTTGCCGCTGGCAAAGCTTTTCGAGAGTGAGGGAAGCAGAATTGTCCCCAGCGCTACACCCAGCACCCCGGAAGGAAACTCCATTAAACGGTCAGCGTAATACATCCACGACACAGAACCGGAAACCAGAAAAGAGGCGAAGATGGTATTGATGATCAGCGAAATCTGGCTGACGGAGACCCCAAGAATGGCTGGCCCCATCTGCTTAATAACCCGCATAGCCCCCGCATCATGGAAACTGATACGCGGCAGTACCAGCATACCTATTTTTTTCAGATGCGGCAGTTGATATACCAGTTGGAGAACACCGCCAGCGGTTACCGCCCATGCCAGCGCCAGTACCGGCGGGTGGAAATAGGGTGCACCAAACAGCGCAAACCCGATCATGCTGATGTTCAAAAATGTCGGTGCAAACGCCGGAACGGAAAAACGGTTCCAGGTATTGAGGATCGCACCGGCCAGCGATGCCAGTGATATCAACAGAATATAAGGAAAAGTGATGCGCAGCAGTTGCGAGGTTAAAGCGAATTTATCCGCCGTATCGGCAAAACCGGGAGCGGTCACGAGGATCACCCACGGCGCTGCCAGCATCCCGGCGATGGTGACAACGGCCAGCGCCAGCGTCAACAGACCGGACACGTAAGCCACAAAAACCCGCGTTGCATCATCTCCTTGCTTGCTCTTGTATTCCGCAAGGATGGGCACAAACGCCTGAGAAAATGCACCTTCCGCAAAGATACGGCGTAAAAGATTAGGCAATTTGAATGCCACAAAAAAAGCATCGGTCGCCATGCCCGCGCCGAAAACCCGCGCCACTATGGCGTCACGCGCGAAACCCAGCACGCGGGAAAACATGGTCATGGAACTGACTGCCGCCAGCGATTTCAATAGATTCATTCTGGTTTCCATAAGACACAACGCCTGCAATGCAGGCGTTGGTGTACAGCGAAGCGCTTAGTCTACAGGGAAAAAGGCGAATTACTATCGCCAGATGTTACAGACGGTTATTCGCTCATCGCCTCGCGCCAGAGCTTTTCGACAATACGTTGCGCCAGAATCGCCTGCTCCCCGGCCGTTTCGGGAACTGTCTGATTTTGCACACATTCAATAAAATGACGTGCGCATCCGGCAAAGCCGCGCTGCTCCAGAGTACTTTGCCAGCCAGGAACCGGGCGGGCAATCACACCCTGCCCGCGCTCTTCACGCCACTCGCGCATATCCGTAATATCGAACAGCCCACCATCGGTAACAGCCTGAACCCACTCGCGCTGGCTCCCCGCACGGCGATGCATACTGGTGGTGATTTGCAGATGTTCAACGCTGAAATGGTGTTCAGCGTAGACCATAGCACCGTCATCATTGGTCAGCAGCGTACCGCTTTTCAATTGCGCTGCGCCCCCGGCCAGCCACAGTGCGGTGTCCACCACATGCAGATAATCATCAAGTAAAGTGAAACGTAAGTCGTGCGGCCCGACGCTGTCGCTACGGTGTTTATCCATACGTAACGAGGCAGCCTGCGGCATGTGCTGCTTCAATTCCCGGTACAACGGCGAAAAGCGACGATTAAAACCCACCATCAGTGTCAGCTTCTTCCGGGCAGCCAGCTCAACCAGCCGTTCCGCATCCTGTAAATTTTCCGCCAACGGCTTATCCACACAGACATGTACGCCAAGATTGAGCAACTCGCTGACCACAGCATAATGCGACGAGGTGGCGGTATGAACAAAAACGGCATCACACTGCGCCGCCAGGCTGGCGAGCGAATCCGCATACGGAAGACGCCAGGTTGCACATATGCGTTCGGCTTTCTCCCGGGTAGGTGACCAGGCTGCCACCAGCGTCCAGTCCGTCGCAGCCCCCAATACCGGTAGCCAGGCTTTTTGTGCGATACCGCCCAAACCTACAACACCAATACGTAATGTCGCCACGGTTAATCCCCCAAATGTGCGAGAAGCGAATGCAGACGCTGTTTCAACTCAGCCACTTCGTCTTCCAACGCTTCAACGCGCGCCAACAGTGAGTCCGCGGCTGGGCCCTCTGCGTCATCAACGCCAGCCAGCACCGGCACATCGCCGCTGAACAGATGCATAAAACGACTTTCACGCTTACCCGGCTCCCGGGGCAGGCGCACAACAAACGGACCATCTTCCCGCGTCGCAAGATGCTCGAGGGTTCTTTCCACTTCCGCCATGTCGGTAAATTGATGCATACGTTCAGCACGCCCACGTAACTCGCCTGGAGTTTGCGGCCCACGCAGCAACAGCGTGGTGATCAGCGCCACTTCGGCAGACGTGAGTTTCAGATCGCCAAATTCAGAGTTGCAGAAGCGTTGCTCATATTTGGTCACCCGATTGCCAAAACCGCTGACAGTACGCAGATAATGACGTTTTACCAGCGCATCAAGTATGTCCTGAACGTCGTGTTCACCGAGGTTCATCACCGGTTCGCGGTTGGTTTTCTGATTACAGGCCGTGACCACCCCGTTAATAGAAAGCGGATATTGTTCTGGCGTCGTCACCTGTTTTTCCAGCAGGCAACCAATGACCCGCGCTTCCACGGCGCTCAATTGATACTTCATCTTTGCTCCTTAACGACCCGGGGTCCATTCCTGTGTGGTTAATGCTGTTAATACGTGATCGCGCCATTGCCCGTCGATTAACAGATACGATTTGGCGTACCCCTCTTTTTCAAAGCCGAGTCTCGCCAGGAGATCACCGCTGCGTTTATTGTGCGGCATATAGTTTGCCATTATGCGGTGCATATGTTGCGTACGTTGCATATAGCGGATCGCGGTGGTCAAAGCCTCAAACATTAACCCTTGTCCTTGCCACTTTTGGCCGATGGAGTAACCCAAATAGCAGGCATGGAATGAGCCGCGGACCACATTAGAAAAATTCGCCACACCAATGATTTCTTTCTCTTCCGGATCGAGCAACGCGAAATAGAACGCCGTACCCTGTTTATGGAATTCATTGATCATGCCGAGACGTGCCTGCCAGCCGGAAGGATAACAATGGCTTTCGTCGCGCACGGGCTCCCAGGGTTTTAAGAATTGGCGATTTTCAGCGTAATAATCCGCCAGCCGCCAGGCGTCGCGGTCGTGGACGAGGCGCACCACCAATCTGTCCGTTACTAAGCGTACTTTCGGCACGTTACTGCGATAGCCAAACATGCATTACCACTCCTTCCGTTTCACGACTTTTTTAACCCCTTCCCTTTACTATACATTTGCATAGCTGCTCAGGGAAAACAGCAACATGGCATTTTCTGCGTCAAGCGCCATTTTCGATGAAAACTCTCAATCAAAGACTGATTTTGATAAAAAAATATTGTCACCATCAATATGGGAAAAGCAGTAGCGAAACCGCAAAATAAGATTGTCTTATCTTTCTGATTTCCCGGAGGGGAAATGGCGCGCATATCGCAGGCAAGGAGCCTGGGTAAATACTTCCTGCTTGTCGATAATATGCTGGTCGTCCTTGGCTTTTTTGTCGTTTTTCCCCTGATTTCCATTCGCTTTGTCGATCAACTGGGCTGGGCTGCTCTCATGGTCGGTATTGCCCTCGGTTTGCGTCAGTTTATTCAACAAGGACTGGGGATTTTCGGTGGCGCCATTGCCGACCGTTTCGGGGCAAAACCGTTGATTGTCACCGGCATGCTGATGCGCGCAGGTGGCTTCATTGCCATGGGCGTTGCGCATGAACCCTGGGTGTTGTGGCTCTCCTGCTTGCTCTCCGGGCTTGGTGGCACACTGTTCGACCCACCGCGGTCAGCGCTGGTGGTCAAACTGGTGCGGCCACACCAGCGTAGCCGCTTTTTCTCTCTGTTGATGATGCAGGATAGCGCCGGCGCGGTTGTCGGCGCTTTGCTCGGCAGTTGGCTGTTACAATACGATTTTCGTCTCGTCTGCGCCGTGGGCGCGTTAATGTTTGTTCTTTGCGCCGCGTTTAACGCCTGGTTACTGCCCGCGTGGAAATTATCGACTGTGAAAGCCCCTGTGCGCGAAGGGCTTGGCCGGGTACTGCATGATAAACGCTTTGTGACCTATGTTCTGACGTTGACCGGCTATTACATGCTCGCGGTACAGGTAATGTTAATGCTGCCAATTATGGTTAACGACATTGCTGGTTCGCCGGCAGCGGTGAAATGGATGTATGCCATTGAGGCCTGCCTGTCGTTGACTCTGCTCTATCCGATTGCACGCTGGAGCGAGAAACGCTTTCGTCTGGAACACCGCCTGATGTTCGGGTTGCTGGTGATGTCGTTTAGTCTGCTGCCGGTAGGTATGGTGGGCTCATTACAGCAATTGTTCACGCTGATTTGCACGTTCTATATCGGGTCGATTATTGCCGAACCTGCACGTGAAACGCTGGGTGCACAACTGGCGGATGCCCGTGCGCGAGGAAGCTATATGGGGTTCAGTCGCTTAGGATTGGCGTTTGGCGGTGCGCTGGGTTACGCCGGTGGCGGATGGTTGTTTGATGCCGGAAAAGTCTTTAATCAACCGGAACTCCCCTGGATGATGCTGGGGTTGATAGGCCTTATCACCTTCTTTGCACTGCTGTGGCAATTTGGTCTTAAACGTCTGCAACAACGGATGCTGGAACCGGGTGCTTGATTATTCTGCCAGCGGAAGCCCCCGCTTCCGCCAGTGCATTCAGCTTTTTCCGCTGGTCTTTGCGCAGCGTGTCACGCATGCTACTGTCCAGGACTGAAGCATCCGGACCACGTTGAGGAACACATGAGAAAAATCATTTTTGCCGCGGTGTTGATATTGAGCGGCGTGCTGGTGGGCTGTAACCAACTGACCCAATATTCCATCAGCGAACAGGAGATCAATCAGGCGCTGCAAAAACGCAACAATTTCGCTAAAGATATCGGCGTTCCTGGTGTCGCGGATGCACACATTGTGCTGAACAACCTGACCAGCGCAATTGGTCGCGAAGAGCCGAATAAAGTGACGCTGACCGGCGATGCGAATCTGGACATGACCTCCCTCTTTGGCAACCAAAAAGCGGTAATCAAGTTGAAAATGAAAGCGCTGCCGGTTTTTGATAAAGAGAAAGGCGCAATCTACCTGCAGGAAATGGAAGTGGTCGACGCGACAGTCACGCCAGAGAAGATGCAAACCGTTCTGCAGACGCTGTTACCTTATCTTAATCAGTCTTTGCGCAGCTATTTTAATCAGCGCCCGACCTATGTGCTAAAAGAAGACAACAGCAAAGGCGAAGCGTTGGCGAAGAAATTCGCCAAAGGCATCGAAGTGAAACCTGGCGAGATTATCATCCCCTTCACTGACTGAATACTGAGGGCGCAAATGCGCCCTTTTTTTCAGGAAAAAGATGCAAACGAAAACGTTTCCGCATATCCTTAGTGCCCGGCAAAAACAACTGATCCTCACCAGCCGGAGCATTCCAATGACACAACCCCAGGTTTTGAAAATCCGCCGTCCTGACGACTGGCACGTCCATTTACGTGATGGCGATATGCTGAAAACCGTCGTGCCGTGGACCAGCGAAACTTACGCCCGCGCCATTGTGATGCCCAATCTGGTTCCCCCCGTGACCACCGTGGACGCAGCCCGTGCTTATCGTCAGCGCATTCTTGATGCCGTCCCCGCCGGGCAGAATTTCACGCCGTTGATGACCTGCTATCTGACCGATAGCCTGGAGGCCGACGAAGTCGAGCGCGGTTTTAGCGAGAATGTCTTCACAGCGGCAAAACTCTATCCGGCAAACGCCACCACCAACTCCAGCCATGGCGTCACCCGTATTGATGCAATCATGCCGGTACTGGAACGCATGGAAAAACTGGGAATGCCGCTGTTAGTACATGGCGAAGTGACACAGGCAGAGATCGATATCTTCGATCGCGAAGCACGGTTTATTGAAACCGTGATGGAACCGCTGCGTAAACGCCTGCCCGGCCTGAAAGTGGTGTTCGAACACATCACCACTAAAGACGCCGCTGATTATGTCCGCGAAGGCAACGAACGTCTGGCAGCGACGATCACCCCTCAGCATTTGATGTTTAACCGTAACCACATGTTAGTTGGTGGCGTGCGCCCACATCTCTATTGCCTGCCTATCCTCAAACGCAATGTTCACCAACAGGCTTTGCGAGAGCTGGTTGCCAGTGGGTTTGAACGCGCGTTTCTGGGCACCGACTCTGCGCCACATGCCCGTCATCGTAAAGAGGCCAGCTGTGGCTGCGCGGGTTGTTTCAATGCACCGACTGCGTTGGGCAGCTATGCGACGGTATTTGAAGAGATGAACGCATTGCCGCATCTTGAAGCGTTTACATCGCTGAATGGTCCGCGTTTCTATGGTCTGCCGGTCAACGAAACCTTTATCGAATTGGTGCGCGAGGAGCATGTTGTGCCAGAGACGATTGCCCTATCGGACGATTCACTGGTGCCCTTCCTTGCCGGTGAAACGGTACGCTGGCGCGTTAAACGTTAAAAATTTCACCCCCCTGTTGTAATAAGCATGAATTAACTGTATAAATATACAGTTAATAACGCAGGGGGCTATTATGCGCATTGAAGTGACGATTGCCAAAACCACATCCTTACCGCCTGGCGCCATTGATGCGCTGGCGGGTGAATTATCCCGTCGTTTGAATAATTATTACCCCGATCGTGAAAACAAAATCACGGTTCGTTATGCCGCCGCGAACAATTTGTCCGTGCTCGGTGGTGCAAAAGAAGATAAAGATCGCATAAGTGAAATTTTACAGGAAACCTGGGAAAGCGCTGACGATTGGTTTATCACCGAATAATTTCTCTTTAAGTTTGTTCTTATTGCCGGGTCGCCCCGGCTTTTTTGTTTCTTTGCTAAGCGTGTTAATGACATTGTCGGCAAGTAATAAAATAAGTGATTAAGATCCCGCTCTGTTATTCGAACAAACGCAATCAGCGTAAAAAAGATGTTGCAGAGTGTTTATTCATTCGATCTATCCCCTCAGTTGTTGGTATACTAAAAAGGCTTCAAAAAAAACACGCATTGAACCTCGAAAGTCGTCGTCTAATTAAACACGCTAAAATGGGGGTTATGATGGTAAAGAATAATGAAGTCATCCAGACCCATCCGCTGGTCGGATGGGACATCAGCACCGTGGATAGCTATGATGCCCTGATGCTCCGGCTGCACTACCAGACCCCAAACCAAGCCGCACAGGAAGAGACCGAAGTCGGTCAGACGTTGTGGCTAACGACGGATGTCGCCCGCCAGTTTATTTCGATCCTTGAAGCGGGCATTGCCAAGATTGAATCTGGCGATTACCAGGAAAATGAGTACCGCAGACATTAGTCATAATGCCTCTCAGCCACTCAAAAGGCACCCGGTGGGTGCCTTATTTATTTCCGTTCTTGTATAACGCCCCCATGTTATTTACCCTCCTGAAAAAGCATTCACCTGGAGGACATCATGAAATACGATCTGATTATTATCGGCAGCGGCTCTGTCGGTGCTGCGGCTGGCTATTACGCCACCCGCGCAGGGCTTAATGTGCTGATGATCGATGCACATTTGCCGCCACACAAGGAAGGGAGTCATCACGGTGATACACGCTTAATTCGCCATGCTTACGGTGAGGGGGAAAAATATGTACCGCTTGTCTTGCGCGCCCAACAGCTTTGGGATCAACTGGCGGCAGAAAGCGGCGAAGCCGTGTTCGAACGTACTGGCGTGATCAATATTGGCCCGGCGGACTCCAGCTTCCTCGCCAATGTCGCGCAGAGCGCTTTACAGTGGAACCTGGCGGTGGAAAAGCTCGACGCGCCTTCTTTGATGGCTCGCTGGCCGGAGATCCGCGTGCCGGACGACTATATCGGGCTATTTGAAGCTGACTCGGGAGTACTGCACTGCGAACTGGCGGTGAAAACCTGGATCGACCTTGCCCGAAAAGCCGGTTGCGCACAATTATTCAACTGCCCGGTGACGGCGCTGCATCATACGAGCGACGGTGTTGCAATTGACACGCCGGAAGGAACATTCCACGGCAAGAAAGTGTTGGTCAGCGCAGGAACCTGGGTTCAACGATTGATCCCCACCCTGCCAATACAGCCTGTGCGAAAAGTTTTCGCCTGGTTCCAGGCTGACGGACGGTACAGCACGAAAAATCGCTTCCCGGCATTTACCGGCGAAATGCCTAATGGTGATCAGTATTACGGGTTTCCGGCGGATGACAACGCGCTGAAGATCGGTCGCCACAATGGCGGACAACACATCACTGAACCGCAGCAGCGCACGCCATTTGGTGATGAAGCTGGCGATGGCTCGGAATGCTTCGCTTTCCTGCGCCAGTTTCTGCCCGGCATCGGCGGTTGTTTATACGGCGCCTCTTGTACCTACGATAACTCCCCGGATGAGGATTTTATTATCGATACGCTGGCGGATCACCCCGATACACTGATCATAACAGGGCTGAGCGGACATGGGTTTAAATTCGCCCCCGTACTTGGCGAAATCGCCGCTGCGTTTGCTGCAGGTAACAGTACAGCGTTTGATTTAACCCCGTTTTCTCTTTCTCGCTTTGCGTGATAATCCTTCAGCGACCGGAAATTAAGGTCGCTGAAATTATTAATAACGAGGCCATCATGCGGCAGGTGTTCCATTACGTAATTAATAACGTGCGTGAGCATTTGATGATTTATATTGTCCTGTGGTTACTAATTACCGCGATCGATATTATCTATATTGTATGGCCGTATTAATAATAACTGACAAAAGCTTACATTTGTTTAATTAAAGCTCATAACCGCATTCACTCTCACCCATGCTTCAATAACAAAAAAAATAAGAAAAATCTGACACCCATCAGAATGGATGGTTATTTTTTCTCTAACCGATTGAATATATCAACCTGTTCTTATTCAAAAAAAATGATATAGAAAAAATAGCAATTCAATTCATCGATTTTCAGTTGCAATATTATTTAACTCACGCCATTTTAAATTAACTCCCTATTAACTTCGGTTAACAATTATGCAATTGCGTAATACCCCATCTCGCTATGGCGTTATTTCCGTTGCCCTGCACTGGTTGGTCGCTGTCGTGGTTTATGGCATGTTTGCGCTGGGCTTATGGATGGTCACATTGAGCTACTACGACGGCTGGTATCATCAGGCACCCGAGCTTCATAAAAGCATCGGTGTGCTCCTGATGCTGGGATTAGTGGTGCGCATTGTCTGGCGTTTTCTCTCGCCGCCCCCGCCTGCGCTTGCTACCTATTCGCCTCTGACACGCATCAGCGCTGCAATCGCGCATATCGCGCTCTACCTGTTGCTGCTTGGCATCATTGTGAGCGGTTACCTGATTTCAACGGCTGACGGTAAACCCATCAGCGTCTTCGGCTTGTTTGAGATTCCGGCAACCCTGGCCGATGCAGGCGTACAAGCAGACCTGGCCGGTACGGTTCACCTGTGGCTGGCATGGAGCGTTGTCGTGTTCTCTGTTTTACACGGACTTGCTGCGTTAAAACACCATTTCATCGATAAAGACGCCACTCTCAAGCGCATGCTGGGAAAATCGTCATCTGACTCTGGAGCATAATATGAAGAAAATCCTGCCGGGACTTACACTCGCCTCGCTGTTATTTGTCACCGGTTCCGCGGTGGCAGCAGACTATAAAATTGACAAAGAAGGTCAACACGCCTTTGTTAATTTCCGTATTCAGCATTTGGGATATAGCTGGTTATACGGGACATTCAAAGATTTCGACGGCACCTTTAGCTTTGATGAGGCAAATCCTTCAGCGGATAAAGTTAACGTCACCATCAATACCAATAGTGTGGATACTAACCACGCCGAACGCGATAAGCACCTGCGTAGTGCGGAATTTCTGAATGTGGCTAAATTCCCGCAAGCGACGTTTACTTCGACAGAAGTGAAGAAAGATGGCGACGGTCTCGACATTACCGGTAATCTCACCCTGAACGGGGTAACAAAACCCGTCACGCTGGAGGCAAAACTGATGGGTCAGGGTAACGATCCATGGGGCGGCGTGCGAGCAGGTTTTGAAGCAGCGGGGAAAATTAAGCTGAAAGACTTTAACATCACCACCGACTTAGGCCCGGCATCGCAAGATGTTGAGCTGATTATCTCTGTTGAAGGCGTTCGTCAGAAGTAATGACCCCGGAGAGGGCGGCTCGCCCTCTCCGCATCAGGCTTATTCCGGATCCGGAATGCCCAGTTTAGTGTTCAGACGACCACGGGATTTATTGAAAATCTTATTACCATTTTCACGGCCCGCGCGGCGCTTACGCTGCTCTTCTTCCGGCAGTTTGCGCTCTTCCTTACACAATTCACTGCAGCACCCGTCGAATTTTTCCGCACAGGCCGGGCACTGGATAAACAGCAGGTGACAACCGTCGTTCAGGCAATTGGTATGAGAGTCGCAGGGTGCGCCGCACTGGTGGCAATGGGCAATCACATCCTCCGAAATGCGCTCCCCCATGCGCTCGTCAAAGACGAAGTTTTTACCGATGAAACGCACCGGCAACCCCTGTTCACGGGCCCGGCGCGCATACTCGATAATACCGCCTTCGATATGCCACACTTTGTTGAATCCGTTGTGCTTCATCCAGGCGCTGGCTTTTTCACAACGGATGCCGCCGGTGCAATACATCACAATTTTTTTATCTTTGTGCTCCTGCATCATCTCTACTGCTTTCGGCAACTGCTCGCGGAACGTATCGGCAGGGATCTCAAGCGCACCATCAAAGTGCCCGACTTCATATTCGTAGTGGTTACGCATATCGATAAAAATCGCCTCAGGATCGTCCAGCATTGCGTTCACTTCCGCCGCTTTCAGATAATCACCCACATCACTGGCATCGAAGCTGTCATCATCAATACCGTCTGCGACAATCCGGTCACGCACTTTCATGCGCAGCACCCAAAAAGATTTGCCGTCATCATCAATTGCCTTGTTCATCCGCAGCCCGTCGAGCGCAGGATCAAAGGCATAGAGGAAGTCGCGGAATGCGGCAAAACGGCTTTGTGGCACACTGATTTGCGCATTGATACCTTCATGCGCCAGGTAAACACGACCGAAAACGCTCAATCGTGTAAATGCCTGATATAACGCATCGCGCGTGGCCTGCGGGTTGATGATAGAAAAATACTTATAAAACGAAACGGTAACGCGCGGCTCGGTTTCAGCAAGCATGCGGGCTTTTAATTCATCATTGGAGATGCGGTTGTGTAACACTGGCATGGTGTACGTGTCCTGCAAGAGTGAAAAAACGGCGGCATCATAAAGCAAATACGGATAATTTACATCCTTACATTTTGCGCTACATTTTCCTCATTCTCATTACCACATTTCAACAGTTACCCCCAAAAACAGGCGTTATGTGCGCTCTGATTTTGGCTAATTCTAAAAAAATGAGACAATACAGGGAATTGTTGCTTAAAAAAGGACAAACATGACGCATTTACCCAAGTTCTCAGCAGCGCTTCTGCATCCCCGCTACTGGCTAACCTGGCTGGGCATCGGAGTACTGTGGTTAGTCGTTCAGCTCCCTTATCCCGTGATTTATCGTCTTGGCTGCGGTATCGGCCGCCTGGCAAAACGCACGATGAAGCGCCGTGTATTGATTGCACAACGTAATCTTGAGCTCTGTTTTCCGCATATGAGTGACGCAGAGCGCGCAAAACTGGTGGACGAGAATTTCCTCTCCGTCGGCATGGGAGTGATGGAAACCGGTATTGCCTGGTTCTGGTCCGACAATCGGATGGCACGCTGGATGGATGTCTCCGGCTTTGAACACATTCGTAACGTGCAGGCGCAAGAGCGCGGCATTTTGCTGATCGGTGTCCATTTCTTAACGCTGGAAATCGGCGCGCGCATGTTCGGTATGAATGAACCCGGCATTGGTGTTTACCGACCGAACGATAACGCGCTTATCGACTGGCTGCAAACCCGGGGGCGCATGCGTTCCAACAAGAGCATGCTCGACCGAAAGGATCTCAAGGGCATGATCCGCGCGCTAAAATCCGGGGAAGTCGTCTGGTATGCGCCTGATCATGACTACGGCCCGCGCGCCAGCGTATTTGCCCCTTTCTTCGCCGTCGAACAAGCAGCCTCGACGTCTGGTACCTGGATGCTGGCACGTATGTCGCAAGCGTGTATCGTGCCATTTGTTCCGCGTCGTAAACCGGACGGCAAAGGCTATGAGCTAATCATACTGGAGCCGGAATGCTCCCCTCCTCTCGACGATGCACAAACCACCGCCGCATGGATGAATAAGGTTGTAGAGCGCTGCATTATGATGGCACCCGAACAATATATGTGGCTGCACCGCCGCTTTAAAACCCGCCCGGAAGGCGTTCCATCCCGCTACTGATCGCAAACAGCCCGCTAAGCGGGCTGTTTTCTTTTGTCACACATAAGTCCTGCCGCACATTGCAGTGACCATCCCGCAGGCGCATAATTAGCGTGCTTACCAATTTCAAACCCTATTGTGTGCGTTGAATCAACGCCGTTACGGATCGTTATGCCATCCTCTGATGTCCCGATAAACTGGAAACGTAACCTGACTGTCGCCTGGTTTGGGTGTTTCCTTACCGGCGCTGCATTTAGCCTGGTGATGCCATTCTTACCGCTATATGTCGAGCTGTTGGGGGTGACGGGTCACAGTGCGCTGAACATGTGGTCCGGGTTGGTTTTCAGCATCACGTTTCTGTTTTCCGCTATTGCCTCTCCATTCTGGGGAGGGCTTGCCGACCGTAAGGGTCGCAAAATTATGCTGCTGCGTTCCGCGCTCGGTATGGCAATCGTCATGGCGTTAATGGGGCTTGCGCAAAACGTCTGGCAGTTCCTCATCCTGCGCGCCATGCTCGGTTTACTGGGCGGCTTTATTCCTAATGCCAATGCGCTCATCGCAACGCAAATTCCACGTAATAAAAGTGGCTGGGCGCTCGGTACACTTTCCACCGGTGGCGTGGCAGGCGCGTTGCTCGGGCCACTTGCCGGCGGCCTGCTGGCGGATTCGTGGGGCCTGCGAATGGTCTTTTTTATCACCGCCTCGGTGCTGTTTATCTGTTTTCTACTGACGCTTTGTTATATTCGCGAAAATTTCGTCCCGGTGGCAAAACGCGAAATGCTGCACGCCAAAGATGTTTTTGCTTCGCTCAAAAACCCGAAACTGGTGTTAAGCCTGTTTATCACTACCATGATTATCCAGGTTGCCACCGGCTCGATTGCACCCATTCTGACGCTTTATGTGCGTGAACTGGCGGGCAACGTTAGCAACATTGCGTTTATCAGTGGGATGATTGCCTCCGTGCCCGGTGTTGCGGCCCTGCTCAGCGCACCTCGCCTGGGGAAACTGGGCGATAAGATTGGCCCGGAGAAGATCCTGGTTGCTGCACTGGTGATTTCGGTGCTGCTGCTACTACCCATGTCGCTGGTACAAACACCGTGGCAACTGGGTGTGTTGCGCTTTTTACTCGGGGCAGCGGACGGCGCACTGTTACCCGCCGTGCAGACTCTGCTGGTGTATAACTCCACCAATCAGATAGCCGGGCGTATTTTTAGTTATAACCAGTCATTTCGTGATATCGGTAATGTCACCGGCCCACTGGTAGGTGCGGCCATTTCCGCCAGTTTCAGCTTCCGCGCGGTGTTCTGTGTGACGGCAGGTGTCGTTCTGTTTAATGCCCTCTATTCGTGGTTCAGTCTGCAACGCCCGCCCCGTTCCACCACCGTGGAGAGTGAACGCCCGCGAGTGCAGCAAACACTGCCAACTGACGATTAAATCCCTGGCGCGACACAAGGGACATGTGTCTGAATGCTGTCTGATGCAGCATACAAAAAATGCGCATCGAATCAGGCGGATGATGCATATTCAGGAAAACGTGAGGTGGCTGAAGGCCCGATTATTCAGCAGAACACCGGCGTGAAAATTCACCCACTGACCATCAGACGCACTGTTTTTCAGGAGGGTGTAACATTTCTTTTTGTCCCGACACCTTACATTCGTTACGGATAACTCAACTCGCGATTTGACGCTCTCAATACCAGCGTCTATAGGTTTCTGCATACCTTTTTTCCTCTCGCTAAGGAGTTAGATATGGCCGATTCCAACCTCAATTTTTACTCGACGCTCTCTGAAGCAATTGATGCTGCCCGTGAAGAATTCCTCGCCAGTAATCCGGAGCTGGATGAGGAAGAGGCAAACGTCCAGCAATTCAATGTGCAGAAATACATTCTGCAGGACGGCGATATCGCATGGCAGGCTGAATTTTTTGCCGATGAAGAAGAACCCGGTGAATGTTTGCCCATGTTCAGTGGCGAGGCAGCACAAAGCGTATTTGATGGCGAATATGATGAAATAGAAATAAGCCAGGAGTGGCTGGAGGAGAATACCCTGCACGAATGGGACGAAGGAGAGTTTCAGCTTGAGCCCCCACTCGATACAGAGGAGGGACAGACCGCTGCCGATGAATGGGACGAGCGCTGATTACTCGTACGGACCGTGATGGGCGTCTATAGGTAGCAATAAGGTATCGAATACCAGCGAGAAGGGTAAGTCCAGCACGGTAATATAACGCCACGCGGAGTCACGGACGTCCCATTTCACACCCGGGTAGTATTGATTTCCATGGCCCTGCCCGGGGATCGTCCGGCTGATGATGCTACCGCACCCGCTCAGCAAACATGCCATCACAACGACCAATATCGCTTTCACCTGCCCCCCTATCATCGTATAGATAAAAAAATACCGGCACTCAGGCCGGTATTTTCCTTGTTGTCGGCTTATTTCGCCTTCAGTGCCTGCGGATTAAGCTTCAGCGTCTCGTAATAGTTAACCCAGGATAAATATCTCTCCGGGGCTGACCATACGCGATAATGCATCCGCGACAGCGTAACCGGGTCACTCAGCAGCACCAAACGACGATCGCGGTTCAGTTTCTCCGGCGTTTCATTCAGCGCCTGTTCAACATGACGATCGCGGGCGATTTCCAGCACATGGCTTGCGCGGTGACGCGCTGTCGCCATCGCTGTTGCCAGCGCATTGAAGGACGGGTTAAATACCGCATGCATAAACCCATCATCCAGCGAGCGTGAACGGTTCAGTTCCAGATATGCATCAGTGTCCACCAGCACTTTAGGCGGTGAATACTCTTCCGGGATCAGGAACAGCTTCCAGCGTTTGGTGCGCAAACCGATCGTTGAGCGGCTGGAAATAACCGATACAAACGGCGACAGGATCAGCGAGAAGACTATCGGCGCCAGCCAGAACAGGAAGCGCAAATCCAGCCAGGCCATGCCCACTGCCCATACCAACCCCAGCAGCAACTGCGAACCATGGCGCATAAAGGCTTCGCCCCACGGGGTAGAGTCATCATCGCGCTGTGGTGAGTTCCATACCACTTCCCAGCCCAGGAACGCGCTAACCACAAACACGGTGTGGAACAGCATGCGCACCGGTGCCAGCAGCACGGAGAACAGCACTTCAAGCAGCAATGAAAGCGTAACACGAATGAAACCACCGAACTCTTTTGGCCCTTTGCACCACACCAGAATGATACTCAGCAACTTCGGCAGGAACAGCAGTACCATGGTCGACGCGAAAAGCGCGATGGCCAGCTCTGGACGCCACTGCGGCCATACCGGGAAAAGCTGGCGTGGCTGCAGGAAGTACTGTGGTTCGGTCAGGGCATGCACCACCTGCAGCGCCGTGGAAAGCGCCAGGAACATAAACCACAGCGGCGCAGAAAGATAAGACATTACGCCGGTCAGGAACACAGCGCGGTGCACCGGGTGCATCCCTTTTACCAGGAACAGGCGGAAGTTCATCAGGTTACCGTGGCACCAGCGGCGATCGCGTTTCAGCTCATCCAGCAGGTTTGGCGGCAGCTCTTCATACGAGCCCGGCAGATCATAGGCGATCCATACGCCCCATCCTGCACGGCGCATCAGCGCTGCTTCTACAAAGTCATGCGACAGAATGGAACCGGCAAAAGAACCTTCACCAGGCAGCGGCGCCAACGCGCAGTGCTCAATAAAGGGTTTCACACGGATAATGGCGTTATGGCCCCAGTAGTGCGATTCCCCCAACTGCCAGAAGTGCAAACCCGCAGTAAACAACGGCCCGTAAACGCGGGTGGCGAACTGCTGGCAACGCGCGTAGAGCGTGTCCATACCGGAGGCTTTCGGCGAAGACTGGATGATCCCGGCATTTGGGTTCGCTTCCATCAGACGCACCAACCCTGTCAGACACTCGCCTGTCATCACTGAGTCAGCATCCAGCACCACCATATAGCTATACTGGCTGCCCCAGCGACGGCAGAAGTCGTCAATGTTACCACTCTTGCGTTTCACGCGACGGCGACGGCGACGGTAGAAAATCTGACCTTCGCCCTGCACTTCAGCAATCAACTCCATCCAGGCTTTCTGTTCCGCTACGCAGATATCCGGGTTATAGCTGTCGCTGAGGACATAAACGTCGAAGTACTGTTGCTGCCCGGTCGCTTTCACCGACTCCCACGTTGCGCGCAGACCTGCGAAAACGCGGTCTACGTCCTCGTTGCAGATCGGCATAATCAACGCAGTGCGATGCGCCGGATTCAGCGGTTCATCGCCAACGGTCGATGCCGAAATGCTGTACTTATCCCGGCCTATCAACAGTTGCAGAAAGCCCATCAACGCGGTCCAGAACCCCGCAGAAACCCAGCAGAACAGCACCGCGAACAGGATCAGGATGCCGGTTTGCAGCACATAGGGTAGTAACTGCATAAAGGAAACCCACAGATCCTGGCCCGCCATATCGGTTGGTGTAATCAGCGCCCACCCCTGATAGGGCAGGATCGTTTTCATATACCAGGTTGCGACCACGGTCTGCGACAACGTCAGCAGCAGCAGAATATAGCGACGGATAGAACCTACCGTACGCCATTTCTGTTCGTGGGCCTGTTCTTCTTTGGTCAGACGTGCGAGATAACGCGGAGCGACTTCGCGCCCACGCAGACGATCCCAAAAACGGCCAATCGGGTTTGTACGCCAGGGGTCCGGAAACATGGAGGAGCGTTTTGCCTTCGGCATAGCCTGCAGTTGCACACGCCCTTCATCATCTTTCATCAACTGGCCTTGTGCCAAAGAGTCTGGCCAACTGCCTTCCAGACGTGCAGCGACTGAGCCCAGCGGGGTGTCATCTTCACGTTCCCATTGCGTATGTTCCGCGTCCAGCGCGCTGTGCACGCGCTGGATACTGTCTGTCGGCAACACCGCCTTCTTCTCGTCCGGAAGCGGCAGCGCGTCGATATACTCAGTTATCTTATTCATTGGCAGGTAGCTGATAGCTCCAGGTTTCACTCAGGGTCTGATCGGCATTGACCAGCGCTGCACGCATATCCGTCGTTTTCTTCGGATCTTTCACTTTCACACGCAGCATCAAACGCCAACCTTGCGTAACCGGGTTATAGCGAACGGTGTTTTCAACGATCTCGCCGTTATCGCCAATGCTGGCTTGCGCAGTGACAGGGGTGTTTTGCGGCAGTTTTTTCATATCCTGGCCAGTGAAGTCCACCACAAACGCGATGGTACCGTCTGGCTGACGGATAAGATTTGACTGTTTCACATCCCCCGTAGAACGGCGAGTCTGCAGCACCCAGGCATTATCCGGCGCATGCAGCTTGTCTTCGTCACGGCTAAAGGTGATGGTGTATTTGAAGTTCATCTCTTTACCGGGCTCCGGCAGTTGGTCCGGCGTCCAGTAAGCGACGATATTATCGTTGGTTTCATCGTTGGTCGGAATTTCAACCAATTCAACTTTCCCTTTGCCCCACTCCCCTTTCGGCGTTACCCACGCGCTTGGGCGCAGATCGTAGCGGTCATCAATATCTTCAAAACGGGAGAACTGACGCCCACGCTGCAGCAGACCAAAGCCCTGCGGGTTTTCCATCGCATAGCTGCTCACCGCCAGATGTTTCGGGTTATTCAATGGACGCCAGATCCATTCGCCATTACCAGCCAGCATCGACAACCCGTTAGAGTCGTGCAATTCAGGACGATAGTTGGTGGCGGACGACGGCTGAGCAGGCCCAAAGAGGAACATACTGGTCAGCGGAGCGACGCCCAGTTTGCCGACTTTATCGCGCAGGTAAACTTTCGACTGCACGTCAACCACGCTATCCCGACCCGGGATAATCACAAAACGATACGCGCCGGTCGCACGCGGCGAGTCCAGCAATGCATAGATAGTCAGGCGCTTATCCGTCGGCTTCGGACGTTCGATCCAGAACTCACGGAAACGCGGGAACTCTTCACCGGACGGCAGCGCCGTATCAATCGCCAGACCACGAGCGGAAAGGCCGTAAACCTGGCCCGCGCCGATCACGCGGAAGTAACTGGCTCCCAGCATGCTGACGATTTCATCGTTTTTGTCTTTATTATTGATGGGGTAAAGAACTTTGAAACCCGCAAAACCCAGATCTTTGACCGTGTCTTTATCGTGCTGGACATTGCCAAAATTGAAGTAGTCCGGGTTGTATTTGATTTGGCGTACGGCGGTGGCGGTCACTTCATTGATGGTCACCGGCGTGTCGAAGTACATACCCTGGTGGTAAAACTCAAGCTTAAACGGGGTGTTGGTCGCGTTCCAGTAGGCTTTATCGTGGTTAAACTGGATCTGCTGATAGTCCGCATATTTCATTTCACGGAACACAGAGGGCAAGTTGCTCTTGGGCGCTTCGTAGCCTTTGCCGGCCAGGGATTGTGCCTGTTTTGCGACATCATCAATAGAAAAAGCCCATCCCGATGACGTATAAAGTGACAACAGTACCGCTGCACCTACCCAACGCATTTTCATCATTCGTAATTTAGGTTTCATAATAACTAAGCACTTCCCCCTTTGTGTGCTTAAATCGATCCGATCCATTTTAATGGAAACTCACGCAATCCGACAACTGAATCCCCGCATTGTTCTGCATGCCGGCTCAGTGAATAAACAATTGAAACTAACCCTTTATCGTTTTGCGAGCTATCCTGGAGACAGGATCCCGGTCGTAGTGTAGGGTTAGTTGCGAATGTAATCATTATTTGTCTTATGGATAAGACGAAAAGTCTGAGAATGCACAGAGTTATATGACCAGAGCCCCTGCACAACGTGAATATTTCCTTGATTCCATACGCGCATGGCTGATGCTGCTCGGGATCCCATTCCACATATCGCTGATTTATTCGAGTCATATGTGGCATGTCAACAGCGTCTACCCGTCGTGGTGGCTAACGCTGTTCAACGACGCCATTCATGCGTTCCGCATGCAGGTATTCTTCGTTATTTCCGGTTATTTTTCATACATGCTTTATTTGCGTTATCCGATGCAGCGCTGGTGGACACTCCGCGTTGAGCGCGTCGGTATTCCCATGCTGACCGCTATTCCTCTATTAACGCTGCCGCAATTTATTATGTTGCAATATGTGAAAGACAAAACCAGCGAATGGCACGCCCTCTCGGCTTATGACAAATTCAACACCCTTTCCTGGGAATTGATCTCCCATTTGTGGTTTCTATTAGTGCTTGTTGTATTAACGACAATCGGCATGTGGTTGTTTAAAAAAATAAAAAACAATGCGAAACACTTCCTGGGCGCTATTTCGCTGGGCAAACTCTCACTGTGGTTTCTGCTGTTTGGCATTGTCTGGGCAGTGCTGCGCCGAATAATCGTTATCGCCTGGCCGGAATTATTGCGTGATGCGCTGTTTAATTTCGCAGTGATGCAGTCACTGTTTTACATTCCATTTTTCCTCCTTGGCGCGCTGACGTTCATCAATCCGCGGCTCAAGTCATTATTCACCACCCCGTCACCGTGGTGTGCAGTAGGAGCATTACTGGCGTTTGCTGCATATTTGCTCAACCAGCGTTACGGTAACGGCGATGCCTGGCTGTATGAAACCGAAGCCATTATTACTATGTTGCTGGGGTTGTGGATGGTGAACGTCGTGTTCTCTCTGGGGCATCGCTTGCTGAATTTCCAGTCAGCGCGGGTGACTTATTTCGTTAACGCATCGCTGTTCATCTATCTGGTGCACCATCCTCTTACGCTGTTATTCGGTGCATGGATAACCCCACATATTCAGTCAAATCTTTTAGGCTTTATTACCGGGTTGGTCTTTGTGGTGGGTATTGCGGTGTTGCTGTATGAAATGCACCTGCGTATTCCTCTACTGCGCTTCCTCTTTTCGGGGAAACCGCAGGAGAAAAATGCACAACAACACGTCACGGCACGATAATCCGGATGGCTGCTTTGGTCTTCAAAGCAGCCACAGAATCAACCGAACAGAACCGGCAGGCAAGTGGTGGATCAACCAGTCGGCTCATCGCCCAGTTGGGTAAGTAAACGTTGATAAAGATGGGTGGTTTCATCGTCATAGCAAACAAAGTATATCTGCTGTAAATGGTGATGCCGGGTGAGATAATCCGTTATCGTGTTGACGGCAATCTCTGCGGCCGCCGCTTTCGGGTAGCCGTACACGCCGGTACTGATCGCCGGGAAAGCGATGGTCGTGTAGCCATTCGCTTCGGCCAGTTGCAGACTGTTGCGGTAGGCATCTTCAAGCAACCGGGCTTCATGCTCATCTCCTCCCCGCCAGACCGGCCCCACCGTGTGGATCACAGCTTTCGCGCGTAAATTTCCAGCCGTGGTGATAACGGCATGCCCGGGAGGACATTCCCCCTGCTGCTGTCGCACCTGTTTGCACGCTTCCAGCAGCGCTGGTCCCGCCGCACGGTGGATCGCGCCATCGACGCCCCCACCGCCAAGCAATGACGGATTTGCCGCATTAACAATGACATCGACATCAAGGGTAGTGATATCCCCCTGAAGCACTTGCACACGTGGTTGCATCTTTTTTGCCCCCTTCACGGCTGCTAACCCATTCACACACTTAAGTGTATCCTGGACTGAGAGGAAATGACGGGCATCGCATCCTTCCCTTGGCCTGCGTAATCAGTTGTAGGCGACGGCTATAATCGCCATCGAATGCTGTTGGTTAAGGTAGCGCATCTGCACTTTTTCGAATACGGAAACAGATTGAGGTGCTGTGACGATAGTATTCAAATCAATACGCTGGATCGGCTTTTTGGTATTTTGCGCACAGGATATGACCAGTGTGTGCGGTACAGTTTGCATATCGCACCCCTTTTCGACAATTGCCCCCCGAAAAGCAATATTCCCCGTATCGGCGGAGGGAGTAGCAGAACAAAAACTGGCAACAGCAAATCCGGAAAGAGCGAAAATACACAGGTTAAAAAGACGCATAAGCACCTCAGGACACCTTCAATTCATCACACTGGTATGACCAGGAATTAAGATGACATAGCTGCACATTTTTTGAAACTAACGCAGTGAGGAATTTAAGATAAGTGCTTAAAACAACTCACATTCACACCAAAAGAAGGGATATTTAATTTAAAGAAGATTTTTCTGAGGAAAGTACCGACGCGCGCCAGGAAGCCAGCCACAAGCCGCTATTTTTCATCGCATATCCAAACAGTAAACCCACAGCCAGCGACGGCATCACCAGTTGCCAGTCACCCTGGCCGGCAAAGGTGGCGCAGGCACCCATAAACGTTCCAGGCACAAAGGAGAGTAAAAAACTTTTTGCCTGCATACACATCAAAAATGCCACCGCACCGGTCATCACATAACCGAATATTTCAAGATGCGGAGCCAGTGCAGCACCGTGAATAATCACCAGAGCCCAAATCACGCCGCTCATCACTGTACAGGCGGAGATGAGTAGCCCTTTAATGCCGCCTTGTGGACAGGCAAAATATGCCGTACAACCGAGGAACCCTGCCCAGCTTAATAAGCCAAGAGATACCGCGACCCAGCCCCAGAGTCCAGAGAGGATCCCCGTTGTTAATGCGATAGAAAGAAGTATGTTCATGGCGCGCATCATAACAAATACGCACCAAACTTATGCGACAGACAGCACGTTATTTGAAACGAAATCGTAATCGTTGCAATATTTTTGTGATAAAAATCACAATTATTCGTCAGATTCTTCCTGTAACTCTTCCCACATAGCGGCAATCGCATCACGGGCAAGCGGCGCCATGGTACGCCAGAATGGCGTGGAAGCATGCGCTTCAACCTTGCCAAGGAAGGTATCGCACCAGGGGAGCAGATAGTCAGCAAACAACGTTTCAAGCGCCTCACTCTCGTCTTCAGCCGACTGGTCTTCCAACCAGGATGCTGCCAGCAATAACGTACCGAAATGATCAGCTGGGGTATCGGTTAATGGCATCCCGCGGGTCGACAAAAATGAACGAATCTCGGCTTCAGTCGCCCCTTCAACCCAGGCGCTGCGAAACGGCGATACACGGCACTCTTCGCCAACGAAAAGCGCGTTATAATCCGCTGCCAGCGCTTGCATATCGCAGTTTTTTTGCAAGCGTTCCAGCAGTTCATCCTGTTCCAGCGGCCAGCTTTCCGCCAGTTTTCCTTCACGGATCAGGGTGTACAGCGGCACCAGCAGCGGATCCTGCGGTTGGCGATAAAACAGCGAGCCGAGCACCCGGCAAAGGATAGAAAATTCGTTCATTCAGTTGTTCCAGTCAGTATTAAAGTTCAGCAAATTCGGCAATCGGCGCCATTCCGCGCGATTCAAGGAAGTTGAGTAAACGGCGAGGAGAGGCATTAAGGATACGCTCTTCCGGAAAGTCCACCGCATCAAGGATCTTTCGACACTCGTCAAACTCACCCAATGTGAAAGCGGTATGTGAGTCTGAACCGAGCGCGACCCATCCTCCGGCATCTCGTACGGCCGCCGCAACCGCACGGCAGTTTTTTTCACTGCCTTTACGGGAGTGTAAAAACGAAGAGTTGTTGATTTCCAGCGCCACGTCGTACTTCGCCGCTGCAGCGGCAATCGCCGGAATATCGACCGGGAATTTCGGGTTGCCCGGATGGCTAATAATATGCACGTTACCACTGGCCATCGTCGCAATCATTGCCTGCGTATGCGACGCTTCATCCTGCGGAGGAAATACCGGTTCGTGGAATCCGGCGATGATCAGATCCAACGACGCGAGCATTGGCCCGCTGCAGTCAATTTCACCGTCCGTGTTTTTAATGTTGGCCTCAATGCCACGCAGGATGCCAACCCCGTCCACCAGACGTGGCCAGATACGCATATTCACAAAGTGCCAGTAATGTGGCGCATCCGCCATGTCCGGGCCATGGTCGGTAATGGCAAAGAGTCGAATGCCTTTACGTTTCGCTTCGGCAATATAGTCATGCAGGGTACTGTAAGCGTGCGTGCTGGCGACGGTATGCATATGCAGGTCAACGGGATACATGTTTCACTCCGATAGTTATTTCTGCAAGGATAGCAGTTATCGTTATGCAGTTTAATGAAAACCCGGCGTTACCGGGTATGTCATCAATAGCCGCGCTGCCGATCAACAAGCCCGGTGACTGGCAGACCTTGCTCAAGTTGCAAGATTGTATGCGTAATAAAGGCAATCGCCTCGTCCGGGCGGGTTACGGCAGCTATATGCGGTGTCATTGCCACGCGCGGATGCGCCCATAACGGATTGTTCGCGGGTAGCGGCTCCTGATTAAACACATCCAGCATTGCCCCTTTCAGTTTGCCATTATTCAGTGCCTGCAACAGATCCTTCTCGACCAGATGGACGCCACGCGCCAGGTTCATAACATAACTTTCGTCTGCCAGTTGCTCGATCAACGCATGATTGATGATCCCCGCCGTTTCTGGTGTGTTCGGCAGCAGGTTAATCAGAACTCGCGTACCGTGCAAAAAATCCCCCAATTCAGCCACACCCGCAAAACTTGTTACACCGGGCAGTGATTTTCGGCTTCGACTCCAGCAGCGCAGTGGGAACCCCCATGCAAGAAGGCTTTCCGCAACCTTACCCCCCAGCACACCAGCCCCAAGAACGCCAATGGTGAAATCTTCACGTCGATATTCATCAAGCGGTTGCCATTTCGCTTGCAGCTTCAATTGCTGGTAATCATCAAAGCGACGGAACCAATGCAGCACCTGACTCACCGCATACTCCTGCATCTGCAGGCCCATGCCGGTATCTTCCAGCCGAAACAACGGTATCGATTCTGCCAGCATTTCCGGGTGGGCTTTAAGCTGACCCAGAATAGAATCCACCCCGGCGCCAAGTGCGAAAACCCCTTTCAGTTTGCGCCCTTTTAGCATGTCGACGGGGGGGTGCCAAACCAACGCATAGTCTGCGGGCGCATTATCCCCTTTTGTCCAGGCGCGAATGTTAGCCTGTGGCAACGCCTTTCTTATTGCGCCCAGCCAGTAGTGGTGATCAAAAGAGGGGTGATAAAAGATAATGTCCATATCAACTCCAGAACATGTTGTGGGGTATCCGCATCATTCGCGGCGCTGTTGTGTATGATTTTATGAGGAAAGCAGCATAACAAATTTCTCCTGAGCAGCGCGGAGAAACTCCTGTGCCGAGAAAAAAAGCGATTTCAGGATGTTTAAGAAGCATGTTGTTTGAAGTTTGTCTAAACGCGTTAATTTATTGAAAAAGAAGATTGACGGCTTTCGTGGTTTTCCCTACATTAGCGCCCGTCCCGTTAATAACGGGATGACAATGTGGTGAGGTGTCCGAGTGGCTGAAGGAGCACGCCTGGAAAGTGTGTATACGGCAACGTATCGGGGGTTCGAATCCCCCCCTCACCGCC
>NZ_FMAY01000010.1:88610-194294 GCF_900094925.1 Kosakonia oryzendophytica
AGCGAGTCAATCCCCCCCTCACCGCCATCATTTCAGATAAGAGCCTGTACGAAAGTACGGGCTTTTTTCTTTTATATCCTCCCGAACCGGGGGGATGAGACCCCCGCCCCGAAACCTGCCCTTCTCTTTATCAGACCTCAGAATGGACTCACCCTACCCGGTTTGTAGAGAGCACTTCCCGCGAAGTACGCTTTCCTAACCCTTACTGTAAAAACTGATCTTTGGTTTCATTGAAATCCCGCAAGCAACGGGCCATATAGTTGCGCGTCACCTCATTAACCTTCTGATAATTATTGGCTTCCCATTCTGCAAGCGGTGCCTTAATCGGCTCTGGCGTACAGTTCAGGCTGGCGACATCATATTTTTTCGTCGGGTGATCTTTGCTGCGCGTGATGACAGTGGAATAGTGCAGCTCAAAGTTTTCCCCGCCAGACAGATTTTCGTAAACCAGCATCCAGACATAAGGCCGGATCTCAATCGGATTTTGTAACTGACCAGCCGCTTTTTCTGCGACCGAAGATTTCAGCGACTTCTCCATCTCTTCACTGAAATACGTCACAGACGGGTTAGACAACGTGGTAATGGGCGTCCCAACCAGTTCATATTTCGTAAATCCGCTCTCCTGCGCACCGCCCGCAAATGCCCCGGCAATAAAGCTCAGTGTCTTGAGAGCCACCACTTTGCTGGTATCACTTCGAGTGATGTAACGCAGTGCGGTATCGGTTGGCTTATGGAAGTCCGTTTTTAATTGCTCATAACCATCAATCTTCAGTGTGGAACCATTGTCAGCTTTAATAACCGTGGTTTTCACCACTTTTTCAGTCGGCGGTAACGGCTTATTACTACAGCCTGCCAGCGTGAGGGGAAGCACGAGCGCGGAAAGCGTAAAAAGAGATTTCATTGGTTGATATCCTTACCCAAAAAACAATAAACGTGGGGCGCGACAAACGCCTCAACGGTTATCGGCGTAGGACCAGGCATACTTTATGAATGGGGAAGGCAAATTCCAGGGGGGAATAAAAGCAAAAGCCCGGTATTGCTGAAGCAGACCGGGCTTTTGGGTTAGATAAGGGTATTAATCGTAGGCTTTCAGCGTGCGCTGACAGAGTGCAGAACGTACGCAATCATCTTTGTTAAAGCGTACGATACCGATCATCTCGTCTTCCTCAAAACGCGCCAGTGCATCGCTCAGACCCGACTTCACGCCGGAAGGCAAGTCACACTGGGTAATATCACCATTGACGATGACGGTCACGTTTTCCCCGAGGCGCGTTAAAAACATTTTCATTTGCGCAGCCGTGACATTCTGGGCCTCATCAAGAATGACCACCGCATTTTCAAAGGTACGTCCACGCATATAGGCGAACGGCGCGATCTCCACCTTACCGATCTCTGGTCTCAGGCAGTATTGCATAAAGGACGCACCCAAGCGTTTCAACAGCACATCATAGACGGGCCGGAAATAAGGCGCGAACTTCTCCGAGATGTCGCCGGGCAAGAAGCCAAGATCTTCATCGGCTTGCAGGACCGGCCGGGTCACAATTATCCTCTCCACGTCCTTATGGATCAGAGCCTCCGCCGCTTTCGCCGCGCTGATCCAGGTTTTACCGCATCCGGCTTCGCCAGTTGCGAAGATCAGTTGTTTACTCTCGATAGCATTCAGGTAGTGCTCCTGAGCTTCGTTGCGAGCAGCAATTGGAGAAGTATCACGGCTGTCCCGCGCCATGCCAATTGCTTCTACGCCACTCATCTGCACAAGCGAGGTGACCGACTCTTCTTCACGTTGTTTATGACTGCGTGAATCACGTCTCAGCACGCGTTTCGCTTCACGACGAGCTTTGATCACTGCTTTTTGTCTTCCCATGGATAGCACCTTGAGTTGTTGGTTTACATCACACGCGCCATTAGCGACGCGATTATGCGCACGAACGTCTGAGGGTTGGCTTCCTTGTAAGCCATGGCTTGCCTTTGTAAATGACGTGGCAGAACAGGTAACAGCATCGTCTGTCACATCGTTGGAAAGAGAGATGAAAAATGAGGAGGAAAATTCAGGGGCGAAGAAATCGCTGCCGGAGGTCGCACCTCCGTGCCGGTTGTTGCGTGGTCTTTTTGTTTGTCCGCTACAGGACCTAACCATCCGCGATCTCCTGGTGACGTCATCACCGCAGGGTCTCAACGCTTTAATTAATTACATCAAAGCTTATCATCATTGCAACATTATTTTTACGTAACCATAACGTGCAAGACCGCTGCGTCGTTGCAGAAAGTGTCTGCTACGAATATTACAGAAATATAACAGATACTTTCTAATACGAAAAAATGATATCTGGATGGCAGAAAAAGTATGTCAGAATGCTACAGATGACAGAATATCCTGCCCGGTAGCGGGCAGGATAGGATCTTTACGCTTCGAGAAGAGATTGCGCAAGGTAGCGACTGGTGTCTTTCACACCCGGCAACACAAAGAAGTAACCGCCGCCAATCGGGCGAATATACTCTTCAAGCGCCTCGCCATTCAGGCGTTTTTGCACCGTAAGAAAACCTTTTTCCAGATCGTGCTGATAGCAGACAAACAACAGTCCCATATCCAACTGCCCGGAGTGAGTTACGCCGAGCGAGTAGCTGTATCCACGGCGCATCATCAGGCTTGATTGCGTCTCTTTGGTACGCGGATTTGCCAGACGAATATGGCTGTCGAGCGCAATCACATCACCGTCCGGATCGCTGGCGTAATCCGGGACATCATGTTCATTTTGCATACCCAGCGGCGCACCGGAATGTTTATCACGCCCGAAAATGGTCTGTTGCTCCTTCAGCGGCGTACGATCCCAAAACTCCACATGGAACTGAATGATACGTACCGCCTGATAGCTGCCGCCTACCGCCCAGGCAGGCTCATCCTGATCGCTGGTCACCCACACCACCTCGTCCATCAGCGCGTTGTTACTGCTGTCCGGGTTAGCGGTGCCATCCTTAAAACCCAGCAAATTTATGGGTGTCTCTTTTCCTTTACTGCGCGCAGCATGATCGGAGATAAACCCTTCCCGCTTCCAACGTACGCTAAGCAAGTCCGGCGTGTGTTTGATCAGATCGCGCAACGCATGAATCACCGTATCTTGCGTGTTCGCGCAAATCTGGAGCAGCAGATCGCCATGGCATAACGCGGCATCCAGAGAATCGTTGGGGAAACGCACCATCTTTTGCAGTTTTTTCGGCATCAAGGCGCTTAAACCAAAGCGCTTATCAAACAGCGACTGCCCAACGGACACCGTCACCGTCAAATTGTCCGCCGCGATGTACGACCCCAGGATCCCGGAATCCAGCGGCGGCAAACGCGGGTTAGGTGTATCCGGTGCCGGGCCGCCAGCGGTAAGGAAAGCAATACGCTGCGTCAATAAGCGGAA
The DNA here is from genome assembly GCF_900094925.1 of Kosakonia oryzendophytica. Taxonomy (GTDB): domain Bacteria; phylum Pseudomonadota; class Gammaproteobacteria; order Enterobacterales; family Enterobacteriaceae; genus Kosakonia; species Kosakonia oryzendophytica. Next base: position 92,015 of record NZ_FMAY01000010.1, read on the forward strand.
CAAACGTTCAAGATCGGCTTTATCCGTCGCCAGAACATCAAATGCTACCAGCATCATTGAGGCCTGCTGCGGCGTTAAAATACCGGCCTGATGTGCACCGAAGAACGGCTGTTTTTCACTGCGTGCATCAGGAGACAGCGTGCCTGGCGCGCTTTGCGGTTTCGCCGCGTGGGCGACCGGGCATCCACCTGCCAGTGCAAGCGCGCCTCCCAGCGCGCCCATACTTTTTAATAAACGGCGCCGGGAAGGCTCACTGACGCCACTGTTATCATGTTCACTCATGGTTTAATCCAGTCCCAGCACGCCGCGTAATTGTGCGAGATCTTCCGCAAGCGTGGTGATCGGCCCTTTCAGCGCATTGCGATCCGCATCGGTCAGCTTGTCATACGTTTCATAACCATCTTTAGTGCGGTATTTCGCCAGAATAGTGTCCACTTTTTTGAAGTTGGCATCGACTTTGGCCAGCAGTTCGCCGTTATCTTTTTGCAGCTGCGGACGCAGCAGATCAACAATTTTCTGCGCACCATCGACGTTTGCCTGGAAGTCCCACAGATCCGTGTGGCTGTAGCGATCTTCTTCACCGCTGATTTTGCTCGCCGCTACTTCTTCAATCAGCCCAGCTGCGCCGCCAACCACTTTAGATGGCGGGAACGCCAGCTCATTGATGCGAGTCTGCAAATCAGCCACATCGGTGTAGAGCTGATCGGCATAATGGCCCATATCTTTGGTGCTATTGTCGCCAAACAGGGCTTTTTCCAGACGGTGGAAACCGGTGAATTTCGGATCGGCGGCTTTATGCTCGTAATCATCTTCACGGGCGTCAATGCTACCATCCAGATCGGAGAACAATTCAGCAATCGGCTCAATGCGCTCGTAGTGTTGGCGGGTCGGGGCATACAGGGCTTTCGCTTTTTCGATATCCCCTGCTTTCACGGCGTCGGTAAAGGCTTTGGTACCCGTCACAAGCTGAGCGGTTTCCGCAACCACATAGGCTTTATAGTCGGCAATCGCCGTGCTGAGGCTCAGCAGCGCTTCACCTTTTGCCGCATCGGCAGTGGCTTCGCCCTTCACTATCAGCTTGCCTTTCGGGTTGGTTAACAGACCGCAGGTCATGTCATATTCACCCGGTTGCAGGTTAGCCGTCAGTTTCTGGCTAAAGCCCGGCGCAATGTTTTCACGCTCTTCCACCACCATTACACCTTTGAGGATCTCCCACTCCAGCGCTTTCTGGCTATGGTTAACGATCACAAACTGTGTTTTACCGGCGTTCACCGTCAGGTTCATCGGTTCACACTGTTTGTCCGTGACCGTCACTTTCACCTGCGGTACATCCGCGGCCTGTGCCGCGAAAGCGCAAGAAAACAGTGCGGCGATCCCTACCTGTAATGCATTACGACGAAAATGAATTGCCATGACCCTTCCCTTAAATAAGTATGTTGTAACTACAGCAACCAATAAGCGAGATTACGGTGCAGCCCTGGAAGGCTGCGAACCGGCGCGTGGTGGCATAAAAAACAGCAGCAGCGCCGGGATCAAATAGAGGAAATAGATGAACACTTCGCTCACGCTCGGTGTTTCCTGATAGCCGAAGATCCCCTCCAGCAAAGTGCCAGTGAGTGAATGCGTGGTCAGAACGTTGCTTAAATCGAAGGCCACATCCTGGAAATGATTCCACAGACCGGCTTCATGGAAGGCGCGAATCGCACCGGCAGCCAGCCCTGCGGCAACCAGCAGAATAAACAGGCTGGTCCATTTGAAAAACGCGCCCAAATTGAGACGAATACCGCCCCAGTAGAGCAGAAAACCGAGCACCACTGCCGTCGCAAGACCGAGTATCGCGCCGACGGGCGGCCATATGCCCACATCCTGTTGGAATGCGGCCAGCAGGAAAAATACCGACTCCAGTCCTTCACGCGCCACGGCGAAAAAGACCATCATGATCAGCGCCCAGCCATGGTTGTTGCTGCGCGCCAGTGCGTTATCTACCGCCTGCTCCAGTTGCACTTTGACGTTACGCGACACTTTACGCATCCAGAACACCATCCAGGTGAGGATCACAACGGCAATCACCGCAACAATTCCTTCAAACAGTTCCTGCTCTCGCTGCGGAAACTCTCCCGTGGTTGCGTTAATGGCAATGCCCAGGCCAAGACACAGAGCCGAAGCGAGGAACACACCCAGCCACATCACGCCAATCCAGCGCCCCCGATGCGTACGTTTGAGGTAGCTGGCGATGAGGCTAACGATCAACGCCGCTTCGAGGCCTTCACGTAACATAATGAGAAATGGAACAAACATGGAGAACGCCCCTAATGTCATGCGCAGTCAGTGGTTGCAAAGAAAAGTAAATTCGTTTGATAGTGATTATCATTACGACGAACAGAAACTCAAGCGAAAAATGATGAGAATGATAACCAGATGTAAACGCAGAGCAGACTAACTACCGGGCCGGCGCTTTATGCAGAAGTGGTTGAAATACTGCAAAAACTTAGCTTACAAATCGTTAACTTTGTATTTACCGCACGCCGCCGCTATGGCTAAATAAACGTCCTGTTTACCTGCCCCTTTAGAGATATGATCAATTTTCTGCACTTTCTGCTGGCGTTAGTGGTGATCCTTGCGCTGGCCTGGCTGGTCAGTTTCGACCGCCGACAAATCCGCATCCGTTTTATTCTGCAACTGATTGTCATTGAGTTCGCACTGGCATGGTTTTTTTTACATGCCCAGAGTGGCCTGACGCTAATTAACTATGTTTCCGGTTTCTTTGAAGCCCTGCTGAAATTTGCTGGCGAAGGCACGGGTTTTGTTTTCGGGGGTATGAGCGAAAAAGGGTTAGCCTTTATTTTCCTGGGCGTCTTATGCCCTATCGTGTTTATTTCCGCGTTGATTGGTATTTTGCAGCACTGGCGTATTCTGCCCATTTTTATTCGTCTGATTGGCACGCTGCTATCGAAACTGAATGGCATGGGCAAGCTGGAGTCCTTTAATGCCGTCAGTTCACTGATCCTCGGCCAGTCAGAAAACTTCATTGCCTATAAAGGGATACTGTCAGACCTCTCCTCACGCCGCCTGTTCACTATGGCCGCCACGGCCATGTCGACGGTGTCGCTGTCCATCGTGGGGGCATATATGACTATGCTGGATGCCAAATATGTTGTTGCGGCATTGATCCTCAATATGTTCAGCACTTTTATTGTGCTGTCGGTCATTAACCCGACACGCCCGGAAGCAGAAGCTGAAATCAAACTGGAAAAACTCCACGAATCGCAAAGTTTCTTTGAGATGCTCGGCGAGTATATTCTGGCTGGTTTTAAAGTGGCGATGATCATTCTGGCGATGCTGATCGGCTTTATTGCGTTAATCAGCGCAATCAATGCGCTCTTCAGCGCACTGTTCGGCATCAGCTTCCAGCAGATCCTCGGCTATGTGTTCTATCCGCTGGCCTGGCTTATCGGCATCCCGCTGAGCGATGCGCTGCATGCGGGCAGTATTATGGCAACCAAACTGGTGGCGAACGAATTTGTGGCGATGATCGAACTGCAAAAAATTGCCGCAGAAATGTCGCCGCGCGGGCTGGGTATCCTCTCAGTCTTCCTGGTGTCGTTTGCCAACTTTGCCTCTATCGGCATTGTTGCCGGTGCGATTAAGGGTCTGAACGAGCCACAAGGCAACGCCGTTTCCCGTTTCGGCCTGCGTCTGGTTTACGGCGCAACGCTGGTGAGCCTGCTGTCCGCTGCATTTGCGGGCCTCGTGCTCTGAGTGTATTCCCTCTCCTGCGGGAGAGGGATTTTTATTAAAACTGAACGCAAACCGGCTGATCGACACGCATCACCGATTCCTGGGCAAAACGTGATTTGTAAATGCCGCGTAGCGCTTCGATTTTCGCCTCGCTTTGCGCATCAGTACCGTGGATCAGCATTAACGCTTTACTCTCTTCACGCGCGACTTTCCCGTCGTTGCCCAACCACTGTCCATGCGCATCAAACACCGTCAACCCCTCGCGAAAACGCGGCGTGACATCACCATCAACAAATTGCTGCCACTCCTGACCGGTGATCGCTTTCCCCGCCGGGCGACTTAAACCGAAATAGAGCGTCGTTTGCTGCATTTGGTTATCCGCTTTACAGCTTTGTATCGCCGCTGTAGCCACCGGTTTCGGTGCAGGTGCCACGCACCCAGCCAGTACACCCGCCATCACCAGTGCAGTGAATCCTGTCTTTAACTTCATGTTGCTATCCTCATTGTTATTTGTGGTGAGATATCAGCGTAATTACATTGCTTTAGCAATAAAAAAACCCGCCGAAGCGGGTTTTTTCGTGCAACCAGCGTTACTCCGCCTGTAAACGGGACGGCGGCGCAGAGCGGTAATGCGCGTCTGCTTCAGCAAAACGCTGCTGCATGGCCGCAGAAGGCGCTTTGCCCAACAGACTGAACACCACAATGCCGATGCTGCCGAAAATAAAGCCCGGGATGATTTCGTACAGACCCAGCCATGCATACTGTTTCCACACCAGCACCGTCACGGCGCCAATCACCATCCCCGCCAATGCACCGTTACGCGTCATACGCGGCCACATCACCGAGAACAGCACGACCGGGCCAAACGCAGCACCAAAGCCGGCCCAGGCATAGCTTACCAGTCCAAGTACACGGTTTTCCGGATTGGCTGCCAGCGCAATGGCAATCAACGCCACCAGCAGCACCATGGCACGCCCTACCCAAACCAGCTCAGTCTGGCTCGCGCCTTTACGCAGAAAAGCCTTGTAGAAATCTTCGGTAATCGCGCTTGAGCACACCAGCAGCTGGCAGCTTAGCGTCGACATCACCGCCGCGAGGATCGCCGACAACAGTACCCCCGCAATCCACGGGTTAAACAGCAACTGTGCCAGTTCAATAAACACACGTTCGGCGTTCTGATTCACCGCACCCGCGACAGACGGGTTGTTGCTGAAATAGGCAATACCGAAGAAGCCGACAGCAACCGCGCCGCCAAGGCACAGGATCATCCACGTCATGCTAATGCGACGGGCATGCACAATGGTGTGGTGAGAATCCGCCGCCATAAAGCGCGCCAGAATATGTGGTTGCCCGAAGTAGCCCAGGCCCCATCCCATCAGCGACAGAATAGCGACAAAATTTAACCCCTTGAGCATATCGACGTTTTCAAGGCTTTTCTGTCTGATAACGTCCAGCGAGTCACCAAAACCGCCGACAGCAATAATCACAATGACCGGTGTCAGGATCAGGGCAAAAATCATCAAGCTGGCCTGCACCGTATCGGTCCAGCTAATCGCCAGGAAGCCGCCAATAAAGGTGTAGATGATTGTCGCTGCCGCGCCGGCCCACAGCGCCGTTTCGTAGCTCATGCCGAAGGTGCTTTCGAACAGACGCGCGCCCGCCACAATCCCGGACGCACAATAAATCGTGAAGAACACGAGGATCACCACCGCCGAAATAATACGCAGCAGGCGGCTTTTATCTTCAAAACGGCCAGTGAAATAATCCGGCAATGTCAGTGCGTTATTGTTTGCTTCGGTGTGAACACGCAGACGGCCCGCTACCAGTTTCCAGTTGATCCATGCGCCCAGGGTCAAGCCGATGGCAATCCAGCTTTCGGAAATACCGGAAATAAAAATCGCACCCGGCAAGCCCATCAGCAGCCAGCCGCTCATATCCGAGGCCCCGGCAGACAGCGCCGTCACCAGTGCCCCAAGGCGACGACCGCCGAGAATATAGTCGTCAAAGTTTTTCGTCGAACGCCAGGCGATGAACCCAATCAATATCATGCCAAAGATATAAATAAGAAAGGTCACCAGCATCGGTGTGCTAATTGCCATTAAAAGGTCTCCAGAATTCTTGTCGGCAACTGTCTTGTTTGCCGTTTTTATCCATCACCGGAACGGGGTGGTGGTGCGTACTTGTCGTTTGCGGCGACCGTATCCTGCCGGAAGGCTCGCTTATTCACAATTGATTTAACACAGCATTTACATCAAATTCATCCTGTGCTTAATAAGATTTCGCGATAGGTTGCACTGTGTCACACTTTTCAAGGTTGCACCTTAAAAAAGTGTTACGTACCGCATAAAACCTGGGTCGACAGTAAAATGCTGGCCGCCATTCCCTGTTACTGGTAATTAACATTTCAGTCATTTTCTACGTTGCCAACCCGGTCACATTTAACAAGGTTGCACAAAGTTGCAACATGGTGGATATTTCAGCCTGAACCGCAAAACAACGTAAAAAACAGGAGCAAAGCATGGGCACCACCACCATGGGGGTCAAGCTTGATGACGCAACACGCGAAAGGATCAAAGCCGCAGCAGCCACTATTGACCGCACGCCGCACTGGCTGATTAAGCAAGCCATTTTCAATTACCTGGAAAAGCTGGAAAGCAATGAAGTGCTGCCGGAACTGGCCGGTGCACAAAGCAGCGGCGCGCAGGATGAAGAGCCGAACCTGGCCATGGACGAGAGCCACCAGCCGTTCCTTGACTTCGCCGAGCAGATCCTGCCGCAATCTGTTTCCCGTGCGGCCATTACCAGCGCCTGGCGCTGGGCGGAAACCGATGCCGTGCCAATGTTGCTGGAACAGGCCCGACTGCCGCAGCCGGTGGCCGAGAGAGCCCATAAACTCGCTTATCAGTTAGCCGAAAAACTCCGTAATCAGAAAACGGCATCCGGGCGTGCGGGTATGGTGCAAAGCCTGTTGCAGGAGTTCTCCCTCTCTTCACAAGAAGGTGTGGCGCTGATGTGCCTGGCTGAAGCGCTGTTACGTATTCCGGACAAAGCCACACGTGATGCACTGATCCGCGACAAAATCAGTAACGGCAACTGGCAATCCCATATCGGCCGCAGTCCATCGCTGTTCGTTAACGCCGCCACCTGGGGATTACTGTTTACCGGTCGTCTGGTCTCCACACATAACGAAGCCAACCTCTCCCACGCGCTGAACCGTATTATCGGCAAAAGCGGCGAGCCGCTGATCCGCAAAGGGGTTGATATGGCGATGCGTCTGATGGGTGAGCAATTTGTCACCGGTGAAACCATCGCTGAAGCGCTGGCGAATGCGCGAAAACTGGAAGAGAAAGGTTTCCGCTACTCCTACGACATGCTCGGCGAAGCCGCGCTGACCGCCGCCGATGCGCAGGCCTATATGGTCTCTTACCAGCAGGCGATTAACGCGATTGGAAAAGCCTCCAACGGACGCGGCATTTATGAAGGGCCGGGCATCTCCATTAAACTCTCCGCACTGCATCCGCGTTACAGCCGCGCGCAGTACGATCGGGTGATGGACGAACTTTACCCACGCCTGAAATCGCTGACACTGCTGGCGCGCCAGTATGATATTGGCATCAATATCGATGCCGAAGAGGCCGATCGTCTGGAAATCTCCCTCGATCTGCTGGAAAAACTCTGCTTTGAACCGGAACTGGCCGGCTGGAACGGCATCGGGTTCGTGATCCAGGCCTACCAGAAACGCTGCCCGTTTGTGATTGACTACCTGACAGATTTAGCCACCCGCAGCCGTCGCCGGTTGATGATCCGTCTGGTAAAAGGCGCTTACTGGGACAGTGAAATTAAGCGTGCGCAAATGGAAGGGCTGGAAGGTTATCCGGTCTACACCCGTAAGGTCTACACCGATGTTTCCTACCTCGCCTGCGCCAAGAAATTACTGGCGGTGCCGAACCTGATCTACCCTCAGTTCGCGACCCACAACGCCCATACGCTGGCGGCCATTTATCAACTGGCCGGGCAGAACTACTATCCTGGACAGTATGAGTTCCAGTGCCTGCATGGCATGGGGGAACCGCTCTACGAACAGGTGGTCGGTAAAGTAGCCGATGGCAAACTCAACCGCCCGTGCCGCATTTATGCCCCGGTCGGCACCCATGAAACGCTGCTGGCCTACCTGGTGCGCCGTCTGCTGGAAAACGGTGCCAACACCTCTTTTGTTAACCGCATTGCCGACAACACGCTGCCGCTGGACGCCCTGGTGGCGGATCCGGTCGCCGAAGTGGAAAAACTCGCCGCGCAGGAGGGCCTCGTCGGGCTGTCGCATCCGAAGATTGCCCTGCCCCGCGCCTTATATGGCGAAGGGCGGATCAACTCTGCCGGGCTGGATCTGGCGAATGAACACCGCCTGGCCTCTCTCTCCTCCGCGCTGCTCAACAGCGCCGCGCAAAAATGGTACGCCCGCCCGATGCTGGAACACACGATCACGGAGGGTGAACCGCAGCCAGTGATTAACCCGGCCGAGCCGAAAGATATCGTGGGTTACGTCGTTGAAGCCAGCGAAACCCACGTTAATCAGGCGCTGGAGAACGCCGTCAGCCATGCCCCCATCTGGTTTGCCACTCCGCCGCAGGAGCGCGCTGCCATTCTTGAGCGCGCAGCGGTACTGATGGAAGATCAGATGCAGCAGTTGATTGGCATCCTGGTGCGCGAATCCGGCAAAACCTTCAGTAATGCCATCGCCGAAGTACGTGAAGCTGTCGACTTCCTGCGCTACTACGCCGGGCAGGTGAACGTAGATTTCGACAACGAGACACACCGCCCGCTGGGGCCAGTGGTCTGCATCAGCCCGTGGAACTTCCCACTGGCCATCTTCACCGGGCAGATTGCCGCCGCACTGGCAGCCGGTAACAGCGTGCTGGCAAAACCGGCAGAACAAACCCCGTTGATCGCAGCGCAAGGTGTGGCGATCCTACTGGAAGCGGGTGTGCCTGCTGGCGTCCTGCAACTGCTGCCGGGGCGCGGCGAGACCGTTGGCGCTCAGCTCACTGCCGATACGCGGGTGCGCGGTGTCATGTTTACCGGTTCAACCGACGTCGCCACGCTGCTGCAACGCAATATCGCCACCCGCCTCGATGCACAAGGTCGCCCGACGCCACTGATTGCGGAAACCGGCGGCATGAACGCGATGATCGTTGACTCTTCAGCGCTCACGGAACAGGTGGTGATCGATGTGCTGGCTTCCGCGTTCGACAGTGCCGGTCAGCGCTGCTCTGCCCTGCGCGTGCTCTGCCTGCAGGACGACATCGCCGACCATACGCTGACCATGCTGCGCGGTGCGATGGCGGAATGCCGGATGGGTAACCCCGGTCGTTTGACCACCGACATTGGGCCGGTGATTGATGCCGAGGCAAAAGAGAATATTGATAAACACATCCAGGCGATGCGGGCAAAAGGCCGCCCGGTATTCCAGGCGGTGCGTGAAAACAGTGAAGATGCCCGCGAATGGCGCACCGGCACCTTCGTTGCCCCCACGCTGATTGAGCTGGAGAGTTTTGACGAGCTGAAAAAAGAGATCTTCGGGCCGGTGCTGCATGTGGTGCGTTACCGCCGTCATCAGTTAGGGCAGTTGATCGACCAGATTAACGCTTCCGGCTACGGCCTGACTCTCGGAGTGCACACGCGTATTGATGAGACCATCGCCCAGGTCACCGGTAGCGCGCATGTCGGCAACCTCTATGTTAACCGCAATATGGTGGGCGCGGTGGTCGGCGTGCAGCCGTTTGGCGGTGAAGGCTTATCCGGAACCGGTCCGAAAGCCGGCGGGCCACTCTATCTCTACCGTTTACTGAGCCATCGCCCGGAAAATGCGGTACAGAAAACGCTGGCGCGCCATGATGCGCAGTTCCCGGTGGATGCTCAATTGAAGGCTGTGCTGGCGCAACCGTTGGAAGACCTGACCGCATGGGCAAAAGATCGGCCGGCGCTGCTACAACAGTGCCGCCAGTTTGGCGAGCTGGCGCAAACAGGCACACAACGTCTGTTACAAGGCCCGACCGGGGAGCGCAATAGCTGGACGCTGGCTCCACGCGAGCGGGTACTCTGCGTGGCGGATAACGAACAGGATGCGCTGGTGCAACTGGCGGCAGTGATCGCCTGTGGCAGCCAGTTGCTGTGGACGGACGATGCATTACACCGGGATCTGGCGAAATCACTGCCGGCAAGTGTCAGCCAGCGGATCCAGTTTGCCAAAGCGGACGTGCTGATGGCACAGGCCTTCGATGCCGTAATTTTCCACGGCGATTCCGATCAACTGATATCGTTGTGTGAAAACGTTGCCGCGCGTGACGGTGCGATTGTTTCGGTTCAGGGTTTTGCCCGCGGGGAAAACAATCTCCTACTGGAGCGTCTGTGGGTTGAGCGTTCACTCAGCGTCAATACCGCCGCAGCCGGGGGCAATGCCAGTCTGATGACGATTGGTTAAACCCGGTGAAAAATGCCCGATGGCGCCGTGCTTATCGGGCATAGAGATCCTGGTTCCGCCACGAAAAAAGCGCCTTATGGCGCTTTTTTACTTAATGTTAACCCGACATCCCCGCCAGGGTGCACAGACAGCAGAGTCTCCTTTGAATAGCCGCTTTCGCGCATCAGGCAGGCGCAGGCGGCGTCAAAAATCGCCAGCACCAGCACAATGGAGGTGGTCGCCAGCATATTCAGCGGATCGATTTCCCGCTGCACACCGGTCGGGATCACCAGCCGGGCGGCCTGGGCAATGGCGGAGTCCGGGTTTTCTGTCACACTGATTAACGGCACGCCTCGCGCCGCAAGGCCCGGTAGCAAGCGTGTCAGCTCATCGGAATGACCACCGCGCGACAGCATAATCATCAGATCATTGCCGTCAAGAAAGCCCAAATCACCGTGCGCCGCGTCGGTCGCATTCAGGTATATCGCCGGGCGCTCAACACACGCCAGCATGTGCGCAATTTTGCGGGCGGCAATGCCGGATGTGCCCACGCCAGTCACCGCAATCTTGCCCCGGCAACCGCGCAGTTCCGCGATCAGTGCCTCCCATAATGCATCATTAAGGCGGCTGCTCAGCGCTGCCATCTCCTCGCTGTAGATGTGCCAGGCCGCACAGGCCTGGTGCCAGCCCGCGCTCATGCGCCCTCCTGCATCAGATTGCGGTACTTCATATGATCCTGATACATCTCGTGGAACACGGTGTATTTACGATCGTAGTACTGCTTAATACGGTTCGTTTGCGGCGTCACCGTTTTGCCAATGCGGCTCATCGCCGACATCGCTTCCGGGAAGCTATCAAACACCCCCGCCGCCACGGTCCCCATCATCGCGCCGCCCAACAGCATTGCCTCGCTCTCTTCCGGCAACAGCATGGCGCAACCGGTGGCGTTGGCATGCTCCTGCACAAAGATCGGGTTTTTGGTTCCGCCACCACTGGCCATCACCGTATCGATGTTGTACCCACTCTGGTTCATGGTTTCGATAATATGCCGGGTGCCCAGCGCAATCGCCTGGATGGTGGCCAGGTAGTGCAGCGCCATATCTTCCGGCGTGCGGGACAATTTCAACCCGCTAATGACGCCCGTTAGCGTCGGATTCGCACGCGGGGAACGGTTGCCGTGGAAATAGGGCAAAATATGAATGTCGCGGGTCAGAAAAGCAATGTTCTCCGGCTCTCCCGCCATTTTACGCAGCAGCGCATTGAGCACTTCGTAAATCGTCTGCCCGTGCGTATTCGCCTGGGCGAGCAATGTTTCGTAGCACGGATGCGACTGAATGATATGATCGATCAACGCGCCCGTTGCCGACTGCCCACCTTCATTCAACCAATAATCCGGTAGCACGGCTGAGTAATACGGTCCCCATACACCGCCGATAAATCGCGGCTGCGGGGAGATAGCCATATGCCCGGTCGAGGTGCCGCCGATCAAGGCAATGCGCCTGTCGAAGTCCGCCACTTCGCCGGAAACACCGGATGCGCCCAGCGTACCCAGCGTGCCTGCGTGCGCATCAATAATCGATACGCTCACGGCTGTGCCGGGCATCAGCCCCATTTCTGTTGCCGCGCGTTGCGTCAGCCCACGCCCAAGGGGTTCACCCATGGTTTTCACGTAGCGGCCAATTTTCCCGGCGTCATGCTCCAGCAAGTCATCCAGCCCAATCTGGCGGAAGTAGCTGGTGTCCCACTTATCTTCGTGCCCCATATAGGTCCACTTACACACGGTTGAACAGAGCGAACGCGTATCGTCCCCTGTTGCCCGCCAGGTGAGAAAATCCGGAAGATCAAAGTAATAACCGGCATTGGCCCAGGTGTTCGGCATATGCTGTTTCAGCCATAGTAGCTTTGGCGTTTGCATCTCCGGCGAAATAATCCCTCCCACATAATCAAGTACCCGATGATGCGTAGCATTAATGCGGTCGGCCTGTGAAATCGCGCGGTGATCCATCCACACAATAATGTTCTGTTCACTGCGCCCGGAGGGGCTGATGGTGAGTGGCTTGCCCTCTTTGTCGAGCACCACCAGCGAACAGGTGGCATCAAAACCGAGGCCTTTAACCTGAATGGGATTGATGTCAGCCTGGTTCACCGCATCGCGCACGGCATTGCAGACCGACTGCCAGATATTGTCAGAGGATTGTTCAACAAAGTCCGCCTGCGGACGATAGATCTCAATGGCCCGGCTCGCCTGGCTGACCATCCGACCGGTCAAATCGAATATCCCTGCGCGGGCGCTGCCGGTACCAACATCTACACCAATAAAATAGCTCGCCATTGTTTTTCTCCTGACATCAGGCTTTACGATTTTGTAATGCAATAAAGAGGATCAGCACCGCGCCCCAGAGCGCCATCGTCAGATAACTGCTGATGCCCAACAAGTTAAAGCCGCTTTCCAGCATTTGTAGCACCACCAGCGCCAGCACGAGGCCAAGCACGCGCCCAAAGCCACCGTCGGGGTTAATGCCGCCCAACACGGAAGCCAGAATGGTGACCAGAAGATAAGACTCGCCGTAACCCGCTTTGGCGGAGTTGAATTTCGCCATCATCAAGATGGCCGCCACCCACCCCAGTAAGGCAGAAATAACGTAAACGGCAATCTGCACTCGCACCGTATTGACGCCGCTGTAGCGTGTGGCTTGCTCGTTAGAGCCCACCAGGTAAAGGCTGCGGCCAAGCGTCGTGTGCTCCAATAAGACCCACATCAGCAGTGCCACAAAAATAAACAGCAGCAGCGCTACCGGAATGCCCAACAGCGTGGCATTGCCCAGGTACTGGATCGCGACCGGGAAACCGGAAATGACCGTACCGTTGGAGAGTAGAATATTCAGCCCGGAGATCAGCGTCATGGTGCCAAGCGTGGCAAGGATCGGTGAGACGCCAACTCCTGCGACCAACGCCCCGTTCAGTACGCCAATCGCCACCGCGACCAGCAGCCCGGCCAATAGCGCCAGCGCAACAAACAGCGGGTTATCCGGGTGACTGACAATCACCGCCGCCATCACCAGCGAACAGGCATTGGCCCCGGCGATAATCGATAAATTGATGCCACCCGTCAGCATGGTGATCCCCATTCCCAGCGCCAGCATGCCAAGAATGGGCAGTTGCGAGCCGATAGACTGGAAGTTGGCGATACTGAAAAAGCGGCTGCCAAGCAACGCAGAAAAAACCAGTGCCACCGCAATGATGATCACACACTGCAAACGAATGATGGCATCACCAGGCAAAATTCGGACGATGGATTTCATCTTAAAGCTCCCTTGCCAGTTTGCGTTTTTCGTTCCACGCGGTGGCACTAATGCTCACCAGGATGATCGCGCCGCTAAATACCGTATGCCAGTAAGAAGAGACGCCAAGCAGGGTTAAGCCATTCTGTAAAAAGGCCAGCAGGATCACCCCGAGCAGCGTACCGGTCAGCGTGCCGCGCCCGCCGCTCATACTGGTACCGCCGAGCACGACGGCTGCCAGCACGGTGAGTTCAAAACCAAGCAATGAATTGGGCGCGACCGACTGGGTGATCTGCGCCTGCACGACCGCCGCCACGCCAGCCAGGATCCCCATATAGCCATACACGTAAAGATGCAGTTTCCAGAGATTCAAGCCAAGGCGGGAAGCCGCATCGCGGTTGCCACCCATCGCATAAATCTGACGCCCAAGCCGGGTTGTGTTCATCAACACGGCGGTAAAAATAATCACCGTGCCGAGGCACAACAGCGGCAGCGTCAGGCCATAGTCGTAGCCATCCGCAGCGGTGAACGAGAACCAGTTGATCCCGTTCATAAACCAGTCCGGGAAGCCATACAGCCAGGTGCCATTGGTGGCATAAACCAATAACCCGTAATAGACGTTAAGCGTGGCAATCGTGATGATGATGGCGGGCACGCGCAGCCACCAGACCAGCAAGCCGTTAAGTAACCCAAGCAGCAGACCCACACTCATGGATAACAGCAGCGCCAGCGCAAAATTGCCGCCGTGGGCAATAACCCAACTGGCCATCGCATACTGGGCGATGGCGGTCATGGCCGGAAACGAAATATCAATGCCACCGGAGATCAGCACCACAAACAGCCCGCAGGCCAGAATCCCGAGAATGGCATAGCTGGTGGCCACATCCGTCAGGTTACCCAACGAGAGGAATTCATCCGTTGCGCTACTCAGCCCGATAGCCAAGACCACTACCAGCAGACCAAGCCAAAATTCGTGTTGCCCGACGAGGCGAGCAAGGGCGGCATTACGCATTAACCACCTCCGCAATCTCCTGTTCTGTGCAGTGATGAGGGTTAAACTCCGCCACCAGTTCACCTTGACGCATTACCAACACGCGATGACTGTTGTAATACGCCTCGGGGATCTCATCGCAAATCATCAGCACTGCCATTCCCTGCTCCGCCAGTTGACGGGCGATCTGGTAAATTCCCTCTTTATTGGCGATATCCACCCCTACCGTCGGCGAGTCGAGAATTAAAATACGCGGTTGGGTCGCGACCCACTTGGCGATAGCAATACGCTGCGCATTGCCGCCGGAGAGCGTTTTAACCGGCAGTCGCGCATCGGAAACTTTAATATTCAGCTCGCGGATCAGGTCCGCCACCAACCGTTGCGCTTTCGCATGGTCGAGCAAACCGCTACGGGTGTGCACTTTGTCGAAAACCGTGACGAGGGTGTTGTCATAAATGGATTGCTCCATAATCAGCCCCTGCGTTAACCGATCTTCCGAGACATAGCCAATACCGTGGCGGATCGCGTCGTGGTTATTGCGCAATTTCACAGGCTCACCGTTGATTAATATTTCGCCGTCCTCCGGGCGGGTCATACCAAACAGACTCATGCACAGCTCGGTGCGCCCGGCGCCCAATAGACCGACAATCGACACAATTTCACCACTGCGCAGTGTCAGGTTGATATTGCGGTATTTGCCTTTGCGGCTCAGATGGCGCAACTCCAGCATCGGCTGCTGTTCGACCGGCGGTTTTTCCGGCAACGGACTGTAGTGAAAGCGCTGTCCCGTCATCAGATACGCCAGTTCATTGCTATCCAGCTCGCTGGCCGGCCAGGTGCCAATCAGTTTGCCGTCGCGCATCACGCTGATGCGATCGGCCACTTCCATCACTTCATCCAAGCGATGGCTGACAAAAACCACGCAAATCCCCGCCGTTTTCAGTTCGTTCACCACACGCAGCAGACCATTTACCTCCTGGCGTGTTAGCGAGGCAGTCGGCTCATCCATAATGACCAGCCGGGCATCGGCGGCAATCGCGCGACAAATCGCCACCAGTTGGCGGTCGGCGATGGAGAGTTTTTCCACTTTTTTATCCGGATCGAGGCGTACGCCAATACGCGCCATTGCCGCCTGGGCCTGCGCTCTCATCGCGCTGCGGTGCACCCAGAGATCGCCACCCGGCAGATAACGGTGGATGGCGATATTTTCCGCCACGCTGAAATTGGGGAATAACGAGAGATCCTGATAAATCACCTGAATGCCGTAATGTGCGGAAAGTTGCGGCGTCAGGTGATGAAACAGTTTGCCATCCAGCGCAATGCTGGCCCCTTTTTCCGGCTGATAAACGCCGGAGATCACTTTGATGAGGGTGCTTTTACCGCAGCCGTTTTGCCCCGCCAGGCAGTGAACTTCGCCTTTTTGTAGCGTCAGATTCACACTGTCCAGCGCCAGCACGCCGGGGAACTGCTTACTGATATTTTCAAGCGTGATAAATGCGGTAGTGTCTGTCATCGACGATACCTCTGCCAGCGCCCGGGGAGGACGCCATGGTTAAACCTACTGCGAAAAGAGCCGGCCTGGCGGCCGGGCTCCGATTCCCTGATGTGGCCTGAAAAACTCAGAAACCAAGTGATTGCGCGTTATCTTTCGTGACTTCGAGGATTTTGTTAAAGCGGATGACCTTTTTCTCATTATCCACATCGGCTTTACCCAGCCCGTCAATGGTCAGATCGGAGGTCACTTCTTTGCCCTTCAGCAGTTGGTCGGCAACCGTCACCAGTGCGAACCCGGCGTCACGAGGATCCCACAGCAGCGCTTTTTTGATATCGCCGCGCATCAGATACGGTGCCGCCTGGCCTGGCATGGCAATCCCTACCACCGCCAGTTTGTCTTTTGCCCGTTTTTTCTGCACCGCCTGCCCGGCACCAATCGGCCCAAGCGAACCGAAACCAATCACCCCTTTCATTTGCGGGTAGGTTTTCATCAGATCGAGTGTGGTGGCGTAGGATTTGTCGATGCTTTCCGCCACCGGCAGACGCGAGGTGACTTCAAACATGTCCGGGTATTTCTCTTTTTGATATTTGATGGCGTAATCGGCCCACGCGTTGTGCAGCGGCACGGTCAGCGAACCTACGTAGATGGCATACCCGCCTTTACCGCCCATCTCTTTCGCCAGCTCATCGACGTTGGCTTGCGCATATTTTTCGCTGTCGATGGTTTCAATATCCCACTGGCCTATTTGCTGATCCGGCGATTCGTGCGTCAGTACAACAATGCCTTTATCACGGGCTTTTTTCAGTACCGGTTCCAGTACTTTG
Organism: Kosakonia oryzendophytica; assembly: GCF_900094925.1. Taxonomy (GTDB): domain Bacteria; phylum Pseudomonadota; class Gammaproteobacteria; order Enterobacterales; family Enterobacteriaceae; genus Kosakonia; species Kosakonia oryzendophytica. The sequence goes on from NZ_FMAY01000010.1 coordinate 108,801, forward strand.
GCATCGTTCGGCACCACGATAATGGCGTTGACGTTTTTGGCGATCAGATCTTCAATCACTTTCACCTGTTGCGCCGGATCCGGTGTGGAGGGCCCGGTCTGGTAAGCATGGACGTCCAGTTTTTTTGCCGCGTCATTGACGCCGGTTTCCATACGATTGAACCAGGGAATGCCGGTGACTTTCGCCACCACGGCGATTTCGTACTTTTCCGCGGCAACAGACTGGCCAGACACCATGCATGCAGAAATGAGGGCTGCGCTGAGTAATGCGAGTTTGAATTTCATAGTTGTACCTTTCTTGAGGACAGAGGAAAGTCGCGGAAAGGAGGTTAGCAACGAATGGAAGAGGCAAAATAACGGCAATAGTCAAAATGTGACCAACGCCCAAAAATGTTTATTTTTGGTAAAATTATAGTTAATTTTAAGTTAAAAATGACAATCATTCTGCCTCAAAGCCCAAAAGGAATGTTAAATAACCATCAAAAAATAACAATTGATTATCATTTTCTTATCATTTATTGCCATCTGGCTATAATCGCTTGTCCAATATATCCTCCTGCAGTGCAGGTAAATTTCTCATTTTGAGAACTGAAACGAGAAAGGTATATGGGCAGGGAAGGCACCAGGGCAATCGACTACGCAACAGAATGCGGCAATCACACGATAATGGTCATTCGGGTGACATTGGTGAGGGGCTATGCTAAGAAACGGCTGTAGTGAAATCGATAACAAGGGGAAGTTGATGAAACGTAGCATGCTGGCGCTGACGGCGCTGTTGCTAAGCAGTGCGGCATTAGCCGACGAGTGTGATAACGCCTCCACGCAATCCGAGCTGAACAGCTGTACCGCCAGTCAGTATCAGGCCGCGGATAAAAAACTGAATCAGACTTATCAGGACGCCCTCAAGCGCGCGACCCCACCGCAGGCAGCGCTGCTAAAAAAAGCACAGCAGACCTGGGTTAGCCTGCGCGACAGTGATTGCGCGTTTGTCAGTTCCGGCGTAGATGGCGGCAGCGTGCAGCCCATGGTGCAAAACCAGTGTCTGGCGGATAAAACCTCTGAGCGTGAGGCCTGGCTTGCTTCGCTGTTGCAGTGTGAAGAAGGCGACGTAAGCTGCCCACTACCGCCCGCACATTAATTTAACGCACGCGGATCCCTTCAATAATCATCCGCTGCACATTGTCGACGGTGCGCTGAAAGAATGCCGGATCCTGTAATGTCGCACCGGTCACGGCCTCTACCTGAATGGCGAAATCCGCGTAATGCTGCGTGGCGGCCCAAATCATAAAGATCAGATGATGCGGATCGACAGCCGCGAGTTCGCCGTTGTCGATCCAGCCCGCAATAATCGCCGATTTCTCCTCTACCAGCGTTTTCAGACTGCCGGTCAGTTCTGCTTTCAACAGCGGTGCGCCCTGAAGCATCTCCTGACAAAACAACCGGGAAGCCTGCGGGTGATCCCGCGACACTTCCAGCTTAAGCCGGATGTACTCTTTGATCGCCACCAGTGGGGTAAAATCGCTGCGGAACGCTTTCAGCGGCGCCAGCCAGATATCCAGAATCTGGCGCAACACAGCAATATAGAGCGCCTCTTTTGAGGGGTAGTAATAGAGTAAATTGGTTTTCGACACCCCGGCCAGCTCCGCCACCTGCTCAAGACGCGCGCCGTGGAAACCCAGCCGGGAAAAGGCGTCCAGCGCGGCGGTTAAAATCGCCTGTCGCTTCTCACTGACTGCCCGGGTGCGCTTATCCGCACGCTTCACCGTACCCTGTGCCATATCTGTTCTCCTTTATGTTGGATGCAGCATAACAAATGGAACCCGTCGGCTCGACCCCGTGCACTCTGATTGCGCACAAACGCCTGCTTTTTGTGCACCGTTTTTGACCATTTAGTCCACTTTTTACCAACCCATTTCGCCAACTTTTAATTAACACATTAATAACAATGGCTTTTTCATGTTGGCATCCGCTTTGCAACTCATTGATAGCGAGGCTGAAAGGACAATGCAGGATGCAGCGCCACGCCAGACATTCACCTGACAATGCGAGGTATGTGATGAAAATTGGTGTTTTCGTTCCGATTGGCAACAATGGCTGGCTGATTTCGACCCATGCGCCACAGTACAAACCGACCTTTGAACTGAATAAAGCGATTGTGCAGAAAGCCGAACACTATCACTTCGATTTTGCGCTCTCGATGATCAAGCTGCGCGGCTTCGGCGGTAAAACCGAATTCTGGGATCACAACCTGGAGTCCTTCACCCTGATGGCCGGGCTGGCCGCGGTGACCTCCCGCATCCAGATTTACGCCACCGCCGCCACCCTGACGCTGCCGCCAGCGATTGTGGCGCGGATGGCATCGACGATCGATTCCATCGCTAACGGCCGTTTCGGCGTGAACCTGGTCACCGGCTGGCAGAAGCCGGAGTATGAGCAGATGGGGCTGTGGCCGGGGGATGAGTACTTCGCCCGTCGTTACGACTATCTGACGGAGTACGTACAGGTGCTGCGCGATCTCTGGGGCACCGGGAAGAGTGATTTCAAAGGTGAATTTTTCACCATGAATGACTGCCGCGTCAGCCCGCAGCCCACCAGCCCGATGAAGGTGATCTGCGCCGGACAGAGCGACGCCGGTATGGCGTTCTCAGCAAAATATGCAGACTACAACTTCTGCTTCGGCAAAGGGGTCAACACGCCAACGGCCTTTGCGCCCACCGCTAAACGGATGCAGGAGGCCGCCAATGAAACGGGACGCAACGTAGGCTCTTATGTGCTGTTTATGGTGATCGCCGATGAAACAGACGACGCCGCACGGGCAAAATGGGAACACTACAAAGCCGGGGCAGATGACGAAGCGCTGGCCTGGCTGACCGAGCAGAGCCAGAAAGACACCCGATCCGGCGCAGATACCAACGTGCGTCAGATGGCGGATCCCATCTCTGCCGTCAATATCAACATGGGGACGCTGGTCGGTTCGTATGCCACCGTTGCCCGTCTGCTGGATGACGTCGCCACCGTCCCTGGCACTGATGGCGTGCTGCTGACGTTTGATGATTTTCTGCAAGGCGTGGAAACCTTTGGCGAGCGCATTCAGCCATTGATGCAGTGCCGTCGCCATATTCCCGCCCCCACGCGTGAGGTGGCCTGATGATTACACTGAACGCCCGACCTGAATCCCTCACCTTCGCTCCTGAGCGCAGCGCGCTGATTGTGGTGGATATGCAAAACGCCTATACCAGTCCGGGGGGGTACCTCGATCTGGCGGGTTTCGATGTCTCTGCCACCCAACCGGTGGTCGACAATATTAATATTGCCGTCGCCGCCGCCCGCGCAGCAGGAATGTTAATTATCTGGTTTCAGAACGGCTGGGACAGCGACTACGTTGAAGCGGGCGGCCCTGGTTCGCCGAACTACCACAAGTCCAACGCATTAAAAACCATGCGTCAGCGCCCGGAGTTACAAGGAACATTGCTGGCGAAAGGTAGTTGGGACTATGCCCTTGTGGATGCATTGCAACCGCAGCCGGGCGATATCGTCCTGCCCAAACCGCGCTACAGCGGCTTTTTTAATACACCACTCGATAGCATTCTGCGCAGCCGCGGTATTCGTCATTTGGTGTTTACCGGCATCGCCACCAATGTCTGCGTCGAGTCGACGCTGCGCGATGGTTTCTTCCTCGAATATTTCGGCATTGTTCTGGAAGACGCCACCCATCAGGCCGGCCCGCCGTTCGCCCAACAGGCCGCGCTGTTCAACATTGAAACCTTCTTTGGCTGGGTCAGCGACGTGCAGACCTTCTGCACTGCCCTGTCGCCACAGAAACTCGTCAATATCGCTTAAGGAGAGACATTATGCCAAAACAGGTCATTATTCCGCCGGGTACCACTACCCCGATTGCGCCCTTTGTCCCCGGCACGCTGGCCGACGGTGTCGTGTATGTCTCCGGCACGCTGCCCTTCGATAAGCAAAATAACGTGGTCTATGTCGGCGACCCAAAGGCGCAAACGCGCCACGTGCTGGAAACGATCAGGAGTGTGATCGAAACGGCGGGTGGCACGATGGAGGACGTGACGTTCAACAGTATCTTTATCACCGACTGGACAAACTACGCCGCGATTAATGAAGTCTATGCCGAGTTTTTCCCCGGCGATAAACCGGCCCGTTTCTGCATCCAGTGCGGCCTGGTGAAGCCAGAGGCGCTGGTGGAAATCGCCACCGTCGCGCATATCAGTAAGTGAGGCATGCATGAAGCTGACCCTGAGTGCGGCGCCCTTTGCCGACGCGCCGGTCGTGGTGCTGAGCGCCGGCCTTGGCGGGGCGGGCAGCTACTGGCTGGCGCAACTTGCCGCCCTTGAGGCGCATTACCAGGTGGTGCGTTACGATCAACGCGGCACCGGTAACAACCCGGACACGCTACCGGATGGTTACCGTATGCAGGATATGGCTGCGGAACTGCATCAGGCGTTAGGCGAAGCCGGTATTCACCGTTATTGCGTGGCAGGCCACGCCTTGGGTGCGCTTATCGGCCTGCAACTGGCCCTCGATCACCCGGACGCCGTCAGTGGGTTGGTGCTGGTGAATGGCTGGCTAACGCTTAACGATCACACCCGGCGCTGTTTTCAGGTGCGCGAACGCCTGTTGCAGGCGGGGGGTGCAGAAGCCTGGGTCCAGGCGCAGCCACTGTTTCTTTACCCGGCTGACTGGATGGCGGCACACGCCCCGCGAATGGAAGCCGAAGACGCACTGGCGGTGGCGCATTTTCAGGGGGAAACCAATCTGCTGCGCCGACTCAACGCCCTGAAAGCAGCAGACTTCAGCGCCCACGCCATGGCGATCCAGTGCCCGACACTGATCATTTGCTCGCGGGATGACCTGCTGGTGCCCTGGACCTGCTCCCGCGACATGCAGCAGGCCATCCCCGGTAGCCAGTTGAGGGTGATGGAGCGTGGTGCGCATGCCTGCAATATCAGTGAAAGCACCACCTTCAATACCTTATTACTCAGTGGGCTGGCGTCGATGCTGCCCACCCCGACACCGTTTTTAAAGGAGAATGTATGAGTGAGGCCGTCACCCCAGCCGCGCTGGACACATTGTTTACTCAGGCTCGTACTCACAATGGCTGGCGGGATCGCCCGGTGAGCGACGAGACGCTGCATGAAATTTATGATCTGCTGAAAATGGGACCGACCTCCGCCAACTGCAGCCCCGCGCGCTTTGTGTTTATCCGCACCCCGGAAGGCAAAGAGAAACTGCGTCCGGCGCTCTCCAGCGGGAATCTCGAAAAAACCCTTAGCGCCCCGGTTACCGCCATCGTCGCCTGGGACAGCGAATTTTATGAACAGCTTCCTATGCTCTTTCCCCATGGTGATGCGCGCAGCTGGTTTACATCCAGCGCAAGTCTGGCGGAAGAGACTGCCTTTCGTAATAGCTCGATGCAGGCGGCATACCTGATTTTCGCCTGTCGGGCGCTGGGTCTGGACACCGGGCCGATGTCGGGGTTCGATCGCGGAAAAGTCGATGCCGCTTTCTTTGCCGGTACGCCACTGCGCAGCAATTTACTGGTCAATATCGGCTATGGCGATGCCAGCAAGCTGTTTCCCCGCCTGCCGCGGCTGCCCTTCGCTGACGCCTGTCAGCTTGTCTGAGGTGTGACTATGAGCATCGATACCCAATCATTTCGCGACGCCATGGCCTGTGTTGGCGCCGCCGTGAATATCATTACAACCGATGGGCCTGCCGGGCGCGCCGGCTTTACCGCCAGCGCCGTATGCAGTGTGACCGATTCACCGCCAACGCTACTGGTGTGCCTGAATCGCAATGCCTCAGTATGGCCCGTGTTTCGCGAGAACCAGACATTGTGTGTTAACACATTGGCGGCGGGACAAGAGGCATTATCGAATCTGTTTGGCGGGAAAACCGCAATGGCGGAGCGCTTCGCCGCGGCTGAATGGCAGCCAGGCGAAACGGGCTGCCCGCGATTGTTGGGCGCGCTGGCGTCTTTCGATTGCCTTATTAGCCAGGTCACCAGCGTGGGTACGCACGATATCCTGTTTTGCCAGATAGTGGACATTGCGCGCCAACCGGTACCGGAAGGACTGGTATGGTTTGACCGGCGCTACCATGCGCTGGTACGCCCGGCCTGTCTGGATCAGGGCTCCTGATTCAGACGTTTTTCAGGCGCTGGCAACGGCGCTTTTTTCTTTTTCAGCTTCAGTTCGCTCACCAGCACGCCCAGCACAATCAACGCGCCACCCAATAACGCCAGTAACGGTAAACGCTCCCCCGCGAGGCGACCAAACACCCCCGCCCATACTGGCTCGCCGGTATAAATCACCGTGGCCCGGGTGGGCGAAACGCTACGCTGGGCCCAGTTCATGACCACCTGGATAATGGCGCTGAAAATCCCTAAGCCTAACGCCACCAGCACCAGGCCTGGTGAGAGCGGCGGCACGGACTCCCCTGACGGGAACATCGCGCAAAATGAAACAACAGACGCAGTCAGCAGTTGCACCACCGTTACCCGGCGAACATCGACTTTTCCGGCCCAGGCGCTGATGAGAATGATTTCGGCGGCGATCGCCAGTGCGCTGGCAAGCGTGATGAGTTCCCCTTTCCCGAGTGCCAGCAGATTGCCTTCCGGCCCGGCCAACAGCAGCAAACCAGTAAACGCCAGCACGATGCCCATGCAGGACATCAGCCCAGGCATACGCCCGAGACAGAGCCATTGCAGCAAGGGCACCAGCGGTACATACATGGCGGTAATAAACGCAGATTTACTGCTGGGGATGGATTGCAGTCCCCAGGTTTGCAGACTGTAGCCCAGAGCAATGGAGACGCCAATCATCACGCCCGCTTTCACCTCCCGCCAGGTGATGTTACGCAATATCGTCAGCGACAAAAGCGCAACCGCCAGCGCCGCAGTGGCAAAGCGCAGCCCCACAAAGAAGAACGGGCCGCTCATGGTCACCGCATACTGCACCGCGAGAAATGTGCCGCCCCAGAACATGGTGATCAAGATCAACAGTGCTTCCTGAGGCTTAATGGAAAAAGCGTAACGGGAAGAAGACATATAGCGACCCATAAAAGGAGAAACGTCGTAGTGTGCGGTGGGTCGGGGGACGACGCAAGGATAAAAAAAACCGCCGGGTCTCCCCGGCGGCGGGCATGGTCGACAACGGGTCAGCGTTGCCTGCCATCATCGTTAGCTGCTACTGCGGCTACCGTGACTGTTTTTGCCCCCTTTTTTTCCTGCTTCTGAGGCGCGCTGAGGGTCATTTTTAAAATTGCCCCCGCTTTGCTGACCACCTTTACGACCTGCTGCTGATGCTCTTTCACGGTCTTCAGCGAAATTACCTGAACCACCACGATGGTTTGCCATGTCTCACCTCCAGATAAGTGAAATATCAGACATCATACTGCATTCAGTAAAAGAGGATTCTTTCACCTCACGACGTTAAGGCAGAGCCTTTATCTGCGCCGCGTGCAACTAAGCTTAGTGGAATACGGCGATCCAGCCAGCATTCGGTAATATCCTGCAACAGGTTCCCTGCCGATTGGCTGATATTACCCAAGCGAAACCGATAAGCCCCTCTTAAGTCTTTAAAAAAAGACACCTGCGAAAATGTGTCCAATTGCAACAGGCAATGCTTTTTAACTAATTTGTTATTTATCAAAGAAATGGTGCTCTTACTTGCACTCTGCCTGTCACAGCATACGCTTAAAAGAACGCAGCGATATGCTGCCTGCTAACGTCAAACCGAGGAGTGACAGAAATGGCTAAAGTGTTGGTACTTTACTACTCCATGTATGGACACATTGAAACGATGGCGCATGCAATAGCTGAAGGGGCGCAAAAAGTGGATGGCGCAGAGGTCGTCATCAAGCGCGTGCCGGAAACCATGTCGGCGGAAGTCTTTCTGAAGGCCGGGGGGAAAACGCAAAACGCCCCGGTCGCGACACCACAGGAACTGGCGGATTATGACGCCATTATTTTTGGTACGCCCACCCGCTTTGGCAATATGTCGGGGCAGATGCGAACATTCCTGGATCAGACCGGCGGTCTGTGGGCCTCTGGCGCGTTATATGGCAAGCTGGCGAGCGTCTTTAGCTCCACCGGCACCGGAGGCGGACAGGAACATACAATCTCCTCAACATGGACTACCCTTGCACATCATGGGATGGTGATTGTTCCCATCGGCTACGCCGCACAGGAACTGTTCGATGTTTCACAGGTTCGCGGCGGTACGCCTTACGGCGCGACAACCATTGCCGGTGGCGACGGGTCGCGTCAGCCAAGTGCCGAAGAGCTGGCGATTGCCCGTTATCAGGGTGAGTATGTTGCTGGTCTGGCAGTAAAACTGAACGGCTAACCTTCTACAGGAGGACACAGATGCCAACTCAAGAAGCGAAAGCTCATCGCGTAGGTGAATGGGCCAGTTTACGTAACACGTCGCCAGAAATCGCCGAAGCGATTTTTGAGATCGCCGGGTACGATGAAGTGCTGGCGGAAAAAATTTGGGAGGAAGGCAGCGATGAAGTCTTGCTGCGCGCCTTCGAAAAGACAGATAAAGACGCGCTCTTCTGGGGAGAACAAACGATAGAGCGTCAGAACGTCTAGCTGTTGGCTCCCCCGCGCAATCACGGGGGAGCGTTTTCCTTACTTCGCTGCTTCACGCATCAGCGTATTGAATTTATCGATGGGGCAGAAACCATTGGCATCGACCGGACAACCTTTTAATGCCAGCGTCACGCGCTGTGGTGGAGCCTTGAGCGTCAGCGCTTGCGTATTCCGTAACTGTTCACTGCTCTGATAGACGTATTCAATTTTCATCAGATCGCGATTCGCAGTGGTGTCATGCCAGCGCTGGAAGACGATTTTGCCGCCAATCGGCGTGCGCTCATACTGGTCATGAAGCTGATAAGGTTTGAACTCAAGCGCTGTCAGCAATGACGCAATGTTAGAATCATGTCCCACCAGCACCGTGACTTTCGGTGCGTTGCCCGCCTCTTCCACCAAAGCGTTGTCGAGGTATTTCACCAGCGGCTTCGCCACATTGCGCGCCACTTGCTGCGAGGTAAACAGCGTGTCCTGATAGCTGTTTTTCAGCTTCGACAATACCCGCCACTGTTGTTCTGTTTTGATTTCACCCCACGCCACCTGATCCAGAGGGAAACCTTCGTAGTATTGCAAGGTAAAGGCATCAACCAATGAATTCCCCACTTTCAGCGGCCCGGATACCCCCGGTTCCTGCTGGTATTTGGCGCTGAATGTATCTTTCCCGTCCGCGAGTGAACATTGCTGCTTCTCTTTACAGGCGGGAGACTCACGGTAGCGGGTGATTTTCTCCAACAACGCATAGCTTTCCCCCAGCGCATACTGCTTACGCTGCGCCTCCATTGCACTTACCGCTTGCTGGCTAAAAGCATCAGACTCATCTGTAATAACCGGGTTGAACAGGGGATCCATGGTGCCCATCTTATCCTGATGATGAACCGGCACATCGCAGCCCGGAAAAGCACCGCTGATAAAGAACTGAGCGGTCGCGACCGTACGTTGCAGGCTGTTCGCCCGCACATAAACACTGTTCGACGCCGGACACTCGTCGGAACTCACCAGCTTTTGCTCCGCCAGCCATTCGCGCATGTAATGCCCCATATAGACTTCCAGTACCCCACCTTTGGTGGTGAGCTGACCGCCAGGGACATCCCATTCAGGCCAGGCGTTTGGTGTGGATTGCTCCAGCACGCTGCCATTGTTTGCCAGCGGCGCACGCAGATTGTGTCGGCTCATGATCAACACTTGCTGTAACTGGTAGCTCTGCGGCGTGGTTTGCGCTATCACGCCAGGTGTTGCCATAGCAGCGGCGATCGCCGTGAGCCAGAGTACGGTTTTCATCCTGTTTTCCTCTTTTCTCAGCCTGAAAATAAAAGTGTGACACATTTATGACGACAAACCGGGACGCATTTCACGGAGTGTGTTCTGGCGCAAAAAGCGATGTTTTCCTGCCATGGGTAGTTTTATAATTAAACCACTAACCGGAGGAACACCATGAAACGCACCCGCCTTGAAGAGACCTTCTGCCCTGTCGCCCGCTCGCTGGATATTATTGGCGACTGGTGGTCGCTGTTGATTGTACGCGACGCGCTAAGTGGCATTAAACGCTTCGGCGAGTTTCAAAAAAGCCTTGGCATCGCCAAAAATATGCTGACCGCACGACTTAAACTGCTGGTGGATGAAGAGATCCTGCGTATGCAACCGGCCTCTGATGGCAGTGCATGGCAGGAGTACGTGCTGACGGATAAAGGCCGTTCCCTGCAAACCGTGCTGGTGGCGCTCTCACAATGGGGGAACGAATGGCTGTTTGCGCAGGGCGAACCTGCCAGCGTGCTGGTGGATAATCAGTCACGCCGACCGTTACAGAAACTGGCGCTACGTGCAGAAGATGGGCGTGAACTGCAACCTGAAGAGGTGACATTGCGTATTGCCCGCCCGCAGTAATTCAACACGTTACTCTTTTCTTTCCCAATAGCGCATTTTTTGCCCTCTATTTGGTTGCATAATAAAACCAAATGCCGCATGCTGAATATAGTTTCATTATAAAACCACTTTGTGAGAGGAAACGAACATGACCACTACCGCACTTATCACTGGCGCATCTTCTGGCATTGGCGCTGTTTATGCAGACCGTCTTGCTGCCCGAGGCTACAACCTGCTGCTGGTCGCTCGCCGCGAAGACCGACTGAACTCACTGGCCGCGGATCTACAACAACGTTACGGTATCGAGGCCCGGACCATGGTAGCCGACCTTAGCCAGCCTGAGGGTATTCAGCGCGTTGAAACGGTACTCCAGGAAGATGCGTCAATTGCGGTGCTGGTTAACAATGCCGGAGCAGCAGCGCTCTCACCATTCCTCAGCAGCACGGCACAACAACATGAAGCCATCAATACACTGAATACGACCGCACTGATGCGCCTGACGCTGGCGGTGTTGCCCCGCTTTGTTGAGAACAATCGTGGGACCCTAATCAATATTGCGTCAGTAGTAGCATTCCATGCCCGTGCAGGCAGCGCCGTGTACAGTGCAACCAAAGCCTGGGTGCTGAATTTCACCCGCGGTTTACAGGAAGAGTTCGCCGACAGCAACATTCGCATTCAGGCAGTACTGCCTGCGGCAACAGCCACAGAAATTTGGGGCCATTCCGGTATTACGCTGGATGCTTTGCCGGAAGGTTCGGTGATGACCACGGAAGATTTAGTGGATGCCGCACTGGCGGGGCTGGATCTTGGTGAACCCGTGACCATACCGCCTGTAGAAAATGTGCAGTTATGGGAGGAGTGGGAAGCGGCTCGACTGGCGCTATTCAGCGCTGCACGCAATGGTAAACCAGCGTCCCGCTACACCCACCGTTAACGTTTTAACGCGCCGCCGTGACTGCGCATCCACTCCGCCAGCGGATCCAGTGCGCTTCGCAAGGTTGATCCCAGCGGCGTAATGCAATATTCCACGCGCGGCGGCACTTCCGCATAGACCTGACGCGACACCAGCCCGCGCTGTTCAAACAAACGTAGCTGGCGCGTCAGCTCTTTTTGCGTAATCGGGGACACTGCCCGTTGCAGATCGCTAAAACGCACCGGCGTGTTCAGGACAATCAAGCGATAAAGGATCGGGATCGCCCATTTTCCCGAAATCAGGCTGACAAAATCCGTCATCGGACAGGGTTCTGTCGCATTATTTTTTTCCGGCCCCCCTACCGCTGGTTCCGCCATAGCGCACCTCCCGCCTCTTTAGTATCCATTTGGTACCTTGTATTCAAAAGATACTAACGACTTTATAGTGCCTTCTCAAGTCAAAGATGAGGAGGAAAAAATGGGCCGTTTAGCAGGTAAATATGCGTTGATCACGGGTGGAACCACCGGCATTGGACTGGCCACGGCGCAGACATTTATTGCCGAGGGGGCGCAAGTTGCGATCACCGGGCGCAACCCAACTACGTTGGCGCAGGCACAGGCGATGTTAGGGCCAGACGCGTGGGTGATTGCCTCCGATGCCGGGCGAACCGATGAGCAGCGCCAGCTTGCCACAGCGCTCGCCACACGCTGGCCTCGAGTGGACGTGGTGTATATTAATGCCGGGGATGTCTCCCACGGTTTGCTTGAGGAGTGGCGTGAAGAAAACTGGGATCAATTGATGGATACCAATCTGAAAGGCCCTTATTTTCTGATCCAGGCACTATTGCCGTTGCTGCATAATCCGTCATCGGTGATTCTGTGCGGCTCTGTCAGCGCACGCATCGGGCTGCCAGCCAGCAGCGTGTACGCGGCGAGCAAAGCCGCATTACTTTCACTTGCCAGAACGCTCTCAGGGGAACTGTTATCACGTGGTGTGCGCGTTAACGGGCTGAGCCCGGGCCCGGTGGAAACGCCGGCGATGAATAAACTTGGGTTAAGCGGCCCGGCGCAACAGGCGCTGCAAAGCGATATTAACGCGTTGGTGCCGCTCGGCAGACTGGGCACACCAACAGAGCTGGCGAAAGCCGCGCTTTTCCTGGCATCCGATGAGTCCAGCTATGTGGTCGGGACCGAGCTGTTAGTGGATGGCGGCACAGGTAGTCTGTAGTTGCAAAAGGAGCCGCCACGCGCGGCTCGTTGAAAAAACGGAGACAATACTTAGGGTGCAGCTTTCCACAACTCAACACAATTCCGTCCCCTTTTTTTGGCAATGTACAGGGCTTCGTCCGCAGCCTGGATCAACCGCTCATAGTCAGGATGTCCGCTGAACATCGCCGCGCCAATAGATAACGAAAGTGCAATATTCTCGCCAGTGGGCGACTTGATATTTGTTTTCTCCACGCGTGTGCGGATACGTTCAGCAATACGCAGAGTGTCAACTTCGGATGCTTCAGTTAATACAATGACAAACTCATCGCCGCCATAGCGGAAAACATAATCACAACTCCGAACGTTATCATAAAAGGCATTTGATACTTTGCGCAGGATTTCATCACCCACAATATGCCCCCATGTGTCATTAATCTGTTTGAATTTATCCACATCAATAATTAGCACCGACAACGGTGAGCCAGCGCGATTGGCTTGCGAAATCTCCCGTTTGAAAATAGTGGGCAAAAATCGACGGTTCAGTAACTTCGTTAAGACATCCATACCGACTTCATGACGAGACACTTCATCAAATAACTCCCGCAACAATGAATTAATTTGCGCAAGCGTATTCCTTATTTGCATCAAAAACTTAATTCGCATAGGTTTGTTGCGAAGCGCTTTTGGTGTCATACCAATATTACGAAACAGTTCATCAAGATCCTGTAATAGCCTTGAAATATGCCCAACTTCGGCGATACCGCTAAAATAATGGCGTCCCTTGTGATTAAACCAAAGTCCAAAATCCGACTGGCTTAGTGGCAGGCTATTACCTAAGTCAGAATCCAACAACACTTTGTAAATCATATCCATTTCCCACGCCAGCAACGCCGCGATCTGACGCTCCTTCTCCTCTTCAGCATTCTCCAGCAGAGAGAATATGCGGTAGTTTTCATCCTCTTTTGCGGAACTACTTTCAGTAAATGAAAACGCCCGTGACATAATCTCCATCGCCAGATCAATACTGTTGATAGAATAATGATAGAGTTCCAGCTTTTCTTGTGCGCTGCATGACGAGGCAATAATAAACGGATAGAGCAGTTTTTTGAGTACGCGAAATCCCATCTCAACAAGTTCAACCGGAATACCAATGCGCGCATGGATCTCGGCAACATGTTGTTGAACCTGTATCTGACGATCGATATCCTCTACCTGGCACGACAAAACCTCAACGATCCACAATTCGAGGGCATGCTTGAGTTGTTTTTCTACCTGCTCGTTTGACAGAAACTCCTCGGCGTGCGCGTCGGCAAGGACGATGCGATAGAAGGCAATACTCAGTTCGTGCGCATGAGCTTTGGCCAGTTCTGCAGCCATGCGGCGTATATGGAAGTCTGTCTGACCGAGTAAATCCTCCCACTCACCTTTCATTGTTTTAATATAAGTCTCCATCATTCAAACCTCTACAGTAAAAATACCTCTGGTTTGGGCTAGCGTCTGAACATGGACTGTCGATAGCAGTCAGCATGTAAAACGATGCCAGCGATAGCGAACGTTTTCCGTGGCTCACTGGCAGGTCAAATAAAAATCTATCAATAAGAGGCTACGCAGGTTTAAAAGTCAAAAAGTAAACATAACACAGAATTAAAAACCAAATCTTGAGTGAGCATCTCTATGCATGAATGAAGTATAGACCTTATAAAATAGACGTAGCAGAAACAGCATAAACGAAAGTCATTAACAGACCTGTTATTCGTTTTGGGGTTTACACATATGTTATCGCTGCGCTTTTGCGTGTGTTAGTCACTTACCTTAAATGTTAAGCCGGTATGCATATAAGGTGTTTAAGATCGGTGATGACGAAAAGATAAAGTGTTTCATTGACTGATGATCAACACAAAACATGTCAATTAACGTGTGGTAGAAATAACCATTGTTTTTGTAGCATTTGCATGTTTTGCCTACGCATTTAAGATAATTTAATTTCAGAGTTGCCCGTCGAACACCTTACAATTACATACTCCATTACATAAAATCACACAGCCAGGGAAGACATGAATATTTATATAATGAGCAGTAACATTTATTTGCGGTATGGAGTTGTTGCATTGGCAAAATTAAAAGGGTGGAAAACAATTGCATATGATCTGAACAATTTTCACGTAGAAGAATTAACCTGTGATGATATGGTAATTCTCCATGTCGATGTCAAAAATAGTTATTACGCGAGAGCGATATCGTCAATAAATAAAAAAAGCAAATTGTTAGTATTATTGGAAGGCACGAGGGATATAGTGATCGGCGATGCCGATAATGTTATAAAATCAAGAGAGTCATTATCCAGCATCATTGAAGCCATTAATTTCACAATCAAAAAAGAGAAAAAATACAGAACAACCAGTAGTATGCTTAGTGACATCGAAAACATCATTCTGAATGAGTCACTAAAAGGAAGCAGCATTAACTTAATTGCTAATGCCTTAAACTTGTCACCCAAAAAAGTGTACGCTTATCGCACCAGAGCATGTAAAAAACTTGGCGGAAAGAAAATTAATGATCTTCTTCTTATCCGGGAAAAACTCCTTGAAGATTCCTGCCCCCGACTTCCGTCGCGCTCCAAAGCTGAACAACCGGGTTGTAATTTATAACTTACCGTCCGCAATCATTCTACCTCCGCCTGTTACATATTACAGTACAAACGGAGGCATTAACCTGACTGATATGAGACTGTTCACTAATCGAGGCGGGAAAGCACATTGCGCCTTGCCATTTGATGACTATCATACCTTCTACAAGGAATAACAAAAACGAGGCGAAGCTACAAAACATATAAGTTAAATAATTTTTATTAAGGATTTTGAATTAGAGATAAAGCCAGTTCCTTTCAATAAACCATACCGCTTTACGTTTTCAATCACATCCTGCTTAATAAATAAAACCCATTGTCCAATGTCATGCGTTTCATTTTTCACGTAACTCTCCCTCTGACCACCCACTCCGCAGATATCTGCCACAAATTTGTTGGCAATACGATGGACAGTTCTTATTTTGCGCTCTTCCCTATTCCTTTCTCCATGCAGGCGCAAGCTCTTCCCAATCTAAAATTATCAATATTTTTCTTATAATTTTCTATTTTCACTGAAATATTTAATTACACACCGGGTAAAAACCATCTCTATAGCTCTTAAAAAAACACATCATCTATCCTGTCACACAACATAAATGTTAGCTAAAAGTTAAAAAAAGGCATAACTAGCTGATTGTTTCGGACTTTTTAATTAACACACATGTAATGTAACTTATTTTATTTCGTCATTATATTTTTTTACTAACCGGAAAGGACGACCACTGCTAATCTTAATCATGCAAATAAATGGTCCGAAAAAGGATTAATGTCTTATTTGTCGATAGACATTTTCGCAATATGAATATGTAAATACCAATACTAATTCTGAGCAATCATGGGCCCAGGAGTTAATACATAATCACCGTATCTATATACATACGATCTTAACAGGCGGGAACAACAGAATGCTCAACCTTGCAAAACACCCATGGTTGTCCACATGGGATTTCGCCAATATAAATTGCCCTTCAACATGGTGGTTAATTAATATGAAAAAGACTGCATTTATTTTTGCACTGATGGCGACATTTACAACCGGAAGTGTTCAGGCCGGAGTTACGGCTCAGGCCGTTGCGACCTGGTCCGCAACAGCAAAAAAAGATACATCAAGCAAACTGATCGTAACACCTCTAGGCAGCTTATCCTTCCAATATGCTCAAGGCATCGGTGGTTTTGGTTCACAGAAAGGTTTATTTGACGTCGCGTTGGAAGGTGAGCCTCAAACAACAGCATTTAAACTCACCTCGAGACTACTTGCAAATACGCTAACACAACTCAACGGTTCAGGCTCCACACTCGATGTCGGCGTAAGTTATTTGGGAACAACTTTATCTAAAAGTAGCGATACTGTGATGATTGATACAGCTAACGGTATCCTTGGCGGGAATTTAAGTCCTCTGGGTAATGGTTACAATACCCCAGGCCGCACAGCAGCGCAGGATAGCTTCACATTCTCAATTATTAACGGCACAGTAGATGGTTCCACACAAGCCTCTGATTTCAGCCAACTTCCTGAGGGAATCTGGAGTGGTGACGTCAGTGTTCAATTCGATACAACCTGGACCAGCTGATTGTTTTATCTAAAGCAGGAGCGGTGAACCGCCCTGCTTATTTAATGGTATGCCAATGGAAAAGACTATTTTGTTAGTATGGAGTCTTCTAATCAGTACGTTCCCCGTATCAGCGCTTGATGTTGGTGATATCTCATCATTCATGCATAGTAACGATTCGATGATAAGTAAAGAGATTAAAAACACTACCACTTCAGGGCGATTCATTAATATCCATGTAGATAGAATAACCTCACCGCTTGATAATGGGGAAACCATTCCAATGGATAGCAAAAATGAACTTTTATTTACTCCCGGCAGTTTATTATTACCTGCAAAGAGCAATGAAATCATCCGTTTTTATTACAATGGCCCTGAAGATAACAGAGAAAGGTATTACCGAATAACATGGCTTGATCAAGCACTAAGTGAGGGACAAAGAAATAACTCATCACGGAATGCTATCGCAACAGTATCTGCCCGTATCAGTACAATTTTGGTCGTAGCGCCACGCAAAGTGAAATATGACTATCAGTACACACCGGGTAAAATATTAAATACAGGTAACGCCACACTCCGACTCATTGCATATGGCCCATGCCTAACACAACAAAGCCGCGAATGTAAGGAAAACTACTTCCTGATGCCCGGAAAATCACGAATATTCACACATGTTGATGTATTAAATCCCAACGGACACATTGCTCTTTGGCAAGCCGAGCACTTTATTCCCATAAAATAATTATTTTATCGTGGAGTCATCATATTTGTGTATGCTTTATAATCATCTCCAAAAAATTCTAAATACTTTAGGTATTGTGCTCTTTACTGTTTCAAACAGCACTTTTGCCGTCACATCTCATATCAGTCAAATTGGCGGCATTATCATACCAAAAGCATTTGATAGCGCATTGCGTGATGGAATGGCTATACCACTTTTCCTGCACCTGGATGGCGTGCAGAATAACCAGGACGATCAACGTATCGGGACTGTTTCTATATTACTTATCAATAATGCGATCCATGTACATCAAGTCACCCTTGAAGAGCGTGATAATAATTCATCGATAAATGAAAAAACACGTCACGAGCTATCCACACTTAAACAAACGGCATTTGACCAGAACTTTGTCATCCGGCTGAGTCAGAATGCAAGATTATACTTGAATTTCCAGCAACTCACACTACAACTTATTGTCCGTCAGCAAGCATTACAAACCCACTTACTTTCTCGCAGCGATGACATTGGTAAATCCAGCGGGGAAAACATCAGCCATACAATAAGCTATAATCTTGGCATTTATAATAACCAAATGAGAGATGGAAAGAATAATACGTCCAGTTATCTTTCGATGAATAACGTCACTGCTTTACGTGAACACCATATTGCAATTGATGGAACACTTTACGGCATCGGGACAAACAGACAACAAAAAGAAATATACAAGGCTATGTATGAACGTGACTTTGCGGGTTATCGTTTTGCGGGTGGAATGTTAGACACATGGAATATGCAATCGCTGGGTCCAATAACTGCAATCACTTCGGGGAAAATTTATGGTATTTCATGGGGAAACAATGCGAACTCAACAGTCTTCGATTCATCATATTCCACCCTGCCTGTCGTCGTGTTTCTTCCTTCAGCTGGAGAAGTTCATTTATCCCGGGATGGGAAATTACTCAGTGTACAAAACTTCGGCATGGGTAGTCATGAAGTAGATACCCGGGGATTGCCATACGGTATTTATGACATCAGTACCGAAGTAATTGTTAATGGTCAAACGGTCAGTAAAACCATCCAGCGCATAAACAAATTTTTCGCACACACCCGGGGGGCCGGTATGCCTGTTGGGTGGCAAATTTGGGGTGGGAGTATGCAGATGAATGCCTGGAGTACGGAAAATGGGGAGAAACTGCGGGCAAAAAACACGGTTCTTATGGGGTTGTCCGCAGCAGGTGGAGTTGAAAGCTTTAGTTGGATGGCCACGGGATATAACTATAACGCACTTACTATTGGCGAGGCACAACTCTCCTGGCCCATTGCCAGTTATATGACGTTAAGTATGCAAAACATGTTGTCCACCGATCGCTCCTGGAGCAGCACCAGTAGCCTGAGTGCCACACTCCCGGGGGGATTTAGTTCCGTCTGGTTCAGTCAGGATAAAGCCATTATTGGCAATAGGTTACGCCGCAATGGATCAGATAATCGGGCAATCGGTGCATCATTGAATCTGAATGCCATATGGCCCCTCCTGGGCACAATAAGCGGTAGCTATAACGACGACCGCCGCTATCGAAGTCATTACTTCACTTCTGATTATACTCAGTCGCTCTATAACGGTCAGTATGGCTCTTTAGGGATGCGTGCAGGAATACAACGGTACGAAAGCGGGTACAACGGTAATCGTATCCGTACGGAGAAATATATCGGACTTGATTTTACCCTGCCGTTGGGTGGCTGGCTTAGAACGGGTTTAACACACCAAAATGGCAGTACCATCGCTAATCTGTCCGCACAAAAATACTTTCAGGGCAGCGTTATTCGTACTGTTGGGGCGAATCTTTCTCGCGCTATATCGGGGACAAGTGAAGATAACGATACATTCAGTGGTGGAGCATGGACAAAATATGAAACCCGTTATTCATCGGGAACATTAAATATCAATAGTGGGATGGATGGATATATCAATACCAACCTGACAGCCAGTGGAAGTATCGGCTGGGTCGGAAAACATATTGCTGCAAGCGGTAATAGCGAAGGTAATGCGGGTGTAATTTTCAACACTGACGTTAATGATGAAGGAAAACTTACAGCAAGGATTAATGGCCGTACTTTTCAGTTAAGCGGTAAACAAAACTATATCCCTCTTGAGCCTTACAATCGCTACGACGTCGAAATCAATAATAGTAAAGACTCGCTAGATAGTTACGATATTGTGAGTGACAGAAAAACCGCGCTCACGCTTTATCCCGGTAATCTTGTATTGATTCGCCCATCAGTCAGGCAAATGGTTACTGTTTTCGGCCGCATGCATGCGGAAGATGGAACATTGCTTACTCATGTTCAAATCAATAATCACATTGGTAAAACAACAACCGACAGTAATGGTGAATTTATTATTGATATTGATAAAAATTATCCAGACATAGATTTTATTTACAGAAAAAATAAAAGTTGTGAAGCATCTCTGGATATCCAACACGCGCGTGGCGCAATTTGGGTTGGTGATATCGTCTGTCAGGGTTTAAAAACGTATACCGCGACCCTTTCTGCAGGGAGTGTCCATGAAGATTAGCGGGATTTATCTTATTTTTTATGCCTTAGTTGCTTGCTGGCAACCCCATGCTATCCGGCTGTGACCAAAACAGTGTGGGGAGACGCGCCAACACGTGAGTATGTATTTATCGAAAATGACACAGACGACAATTTTTTTGTGACCCCTGGGGGGGTATTGGATCCTCGCATGACCGGTTCGAATCGTTGGACTGGCTTAAAGTATTCAGGTTCGGGGACGAAATACCAGGAGAGTCTTGGATATATCGATAATGGCTATAACACACTGCTGCTAGGGAACTGGAGATTTGATATGTGGTTAGAGAATAGCCCCGTCTCACAGCCACTCCGAGGGTTACGTTGTATTAACTGGTATTCAGGTTGCGATATGAATACGAGTATGATTCCGCCTCAAGCCACCGATGCTAAAGGATTTTATGGTGTTATCGTACCGACTGGCGATGCAAAATGGATGCATGGAATGATGTCCGATCAGTTTTACCAATATCTCAATGCCACTCCGGTTGGTAGTAATTTTACCATGACAATAAATACCTGCCAGACCCGGGAGAGTTATAACGCGATTGCTGGTCAACGCTGCCGATATATGGGGTCCGGCTATTGGTACGTGCGAAAAGTATCCTATACCAAAGCAGCGCATTTGAAGTTATACAATACAAACGCGTTATCAGAGGTTTTTATAGACAGTGATGGCCGACCAACGTTAGGAGAAGGCAACTCCGAATGTAATATTCAGGTCCTTGGGGGAAATACAGGGGTAACATGCAAAATGATGAGTTACACCCTCAATCACAATGGTCTTAATAATAGTTCAATTCGTATTTTCCCGGCCATCAACCATCCTACGCTGGCAGCAGCAATCAAATCCGGAGACATGCAATTTAGTATTGATGGAAGATCCTGGAAAAATGTTAGTGGTATAACCAATTATTATTCATTTAATGACATGAAAGGTAGAGATTCTCTCTATATCTTTTTATCGGGTAATTTTTTCAAAACGATGGTTAATCTGGGAATAAGCGATACTAACACACATGACTTATTCAATTTTCGGGTTCAGAACATCACGGCCCCAGAGTCAGGTTGGTATGAATTTTCGCCTTCTGCGCAAATGGTTATTAAACCTCGCGACTTCAGTGTTAGCATTATATCTAAAGATTATATGATTAATCCCCATCGTACCGGAGCGGTAGGAAGAGCTAAACCTGCCCTTGATTTTGATTATATTGTTACAACCAACGGTAAAACAGCAGCGGATGAAGTCATGGTACAAATAACCGGCCCAACGCAAAATATTAATGGCCGTCCGTGGTGCATTTTTAGTTCCGATGATGGCCTTATGCATGTGCCTTTCCCTGCTTCACTGATCTTTACAACAAAAGGAGGGGTCGATAAAACTTATGATGTAGGTTGTGACGGTCAATGGCGAGATATAACTGATGCTCTGTGGATTACAACTCCCTGGACAGACACAACTGGGGTGTCAGGTGTTATGAATAAATCAAATGTAAAGTTTTCCATAGCCATGGATTCCCCAGAATCGTTAAACACGGTAAACCAAACGGGGTGGTATGGTGATGTCAGTGCATCCGGTGAAATTCGAATAAAGGCAACGTGGAAAAATGTTCCTTAAAATCAGACAACTTATAGGTATTGCGGTCGCACTCTCTATAAGCACCTATTCCCAGGCTATTTATGTCGGTAGTCTGACCTTTTCAATGCCCCCCGCAAGCAGGATGGTGACTAAGTATGTTATAAATAATAATAAAGCGACGCGTCTTTATCGTGTAGCTGCTGTACCCATAGATACCCCGGGGCCGCATGAAAATAAAATTCAGCCAGTAGACGGACAACTGCTATTCTCTCCTCGACAAATAACACTGCAACCCGGCGAAGGAGATTTTTTTAAATTTTTTTTCAATGGTCCTAAAGATAATACCGAGCGTTACTATCGTATTGCATTTGAGGAAATCCCCTTACAAAACCGGACAAATTTCAGTAACAACAATGGGAACGTCAGTATAATACCTGTCATTGTAATCGATACAATTTTGGTCGTTCGTCCCCGCAACGTTGATTTCAGATGGGTATATGATCGACAGGCTGGTTTGTTTAAAAATAGTGGTAACACCTGGTTCAGGTTACTCATAAAACCAAATTGTGAAGCGACAGAGGATGAGAGTGATACGTGGTATATGCGTCCCGGAGATGTTCTTCAGAAGAAGCGGCTCGAAACCTCAGCAAATATATTCATTATTTATGACGATCGTTTTATAAAGGTCACAGACGTATGTAAATAATTAACGCTGTAAAAGTAATTTTGTATAATACCCATCAATGAATAGGCATTACGAATTCATTTTTTATATATGTATTAACCTATCTATTTTCATGCATCGATTTCTGCCCTCAAGGAAGAACGCTTGCTTACTTATATAAAAGCCTGGTTTTACACGGTGTTAAGTATTTGTGTTATGCTACACAAATCATTGTAAAAAAGAATGGTAAACATTCCATTGATATGATGAAATAAATAGAGCCAACGCTTTTAATCAGAGAAGATGTAATTCTAAAAAGGGACATCGCCACCGGCTGTGGCGTATATAGATATATGTATTGGATTATCAACGATAATATTGAATTCCGACCGGATGCAAAAAAGCTGACATCAGCCTGCAATCCAGAGATGAACGTAACATTGACAACGCCTGCCAGCCGCTGTCTCTTACTCCTTTTGGAAGCTTCTCCGGAGATAGTACTCCAGCAGGACTTCTTCAAAAAGGTTTGGGAAGAGGAAGGTATGCTCGTACCAACAAATACTCTTTACCAGAATATTTCTATTGTTCGTCGAGGATTGCGCGCCGTAGGAGAAACGGATAGAAGATTAATTGCGACCATCCCCAGAAAAGGTTTTCAGATAGACGGAAGCGTTAAAATAGCCAAACGGTCTGACGCGGAAAATATTACAATAAACCATAATAACATAGATGACATTCCTTCTGCGCGAAGTGATGAGGTCAATATCCCCGCGAATCTACATGATGGGGAGTTGGATCTCCAAGAGAATGGCCCTGGTGTAATTCATAAAAGATCATTCCTAAAAAAAATAGCATTCGCCCATCGCTATAAGCTGCCAATTATTGTAATGCTTATTTCTTTTTCTATAGGTCTATTTATAAACAGCGTTGCAAAACATTTAAGCGGTGGTACTGGCTTACTTAATTCTTACTCATTAATGGAAAAAGATAACGGATGCAGTTTCTATACTAAAGACGACCCATTAGACGGTAGCAGTAACTATCAGAAATATAAGTCACTGATATTAGAGTCAGGTTTAAATTGCAAGAATTACCCTTGGGTATATTTTCCCATGTCCAAAACATCGCCCACGTTAACTGCATTGATTTGCAAAAATAACATTTTAACGACATCGGGACCTGAATGCGTTTCACTTTATTTCCGAGGAATCAATAGTGACTAGAAAGAAAATAATTTTCTTTTCCTTTTTTTTCTTTGTCGTCGGTGTAGCCGTGGACTATTTTTATCAATTTTTAATATCGCGACACTATAATGAGGAAAAATGTACTGCCTCCCTCGTGGTTTTTTATGAGGATACTCACGCTAATCTGACATTAGATTTTATGTATAATCTGAAAGAACATCGAGGTGTGGTAGCTGTTAGTGGCAATTATATAAAAAACAATCACCCTGCGGGAAATATACGCAGAGATGTTTCTTATACATGGACAGAAAACAGAGATACCTACAACTTCACATCGACTATGGTAAACAAAGTTAAAAATGTTGAAACCTTATCCGATGACATCATTGCCCTGGTCATGCCTGATTTTTATGTCTACCCACAAAAATATATTAATTATTTTATTCAAAATCAAGGTGATAGTGGTTTTCTATTTGCAATCGGCAAACGACCTTTATTTTTTTGTGCACGCTGAATTAACAATGAAGAATAGCTAATATGATATTTTTCAGCCTTCATGCTTAGGAAATATCATTATACTGTCATACGATAATTGACGACATCAGATTGCCAGTGAGGTTAAGGTAACGCACAACGATATGCGCGATCGAAACGGCCAGAATTTCTGAAATACATATGAAGCAACTGGAGTAATGCTGGGATACTGATGCCAGGATCAGGCTGCAGGCCAGATAAACATCCCTCGCCCATCACCTTAGAAAAAAACAAAGGGGTTACCTTTCGGTAACCCCTTGTTTAATCTGGCGGAAGCGCAGAGATTCGAACTCTGGAACCCTTTCGGGTCGCCGGTTTTCAAGACCGGTGCCTTCAACCGCTCGGCCACACTTCCGGAATGAGGCGCACTATAAACACCCTCGCGTCTTCTGTAAAGCCTGAGAATGTTTATTTGCCTGAAAAAACATCAAAAACGTGTTGTTCGCCTGAAAAATCAACACAATGACCATTTATTCAGCGAGCAAGAGGCAAAACAATCAGTGTTTCTTAATATACATGTCCTTTGTCAGGTAGTACCCCAGGCTATCAGGTGCGAATCCCCCCACCCAAGGTTTCACCAAATGGGTACGAACATAATGGTAAACCGGTATCGCTGGCACATCCTGTCCCAGGATATCTTCCGCCTGCTGATAATACTTACCCCGCTCGGTGATATCTTTGGCCTTCGCCGCGTTACGCAAAGCAGTGTCGTAAGCCGGATTACTGTACTGGCTGGTATTTTCACTATCTCCTGTGCGGAAATTGTTCAAAAACGTTGCGGCATCGTCATAATCAGCGATCCATGCATAGCGAACAGCATCAAAGTTACCGTTGTGCATGGTATCCAGCATGGTCTTCCACTCCTGGTTCTGCAATTTAGCCTCAACCCCCAGATTTTTCTTCCACATTGAGCTGGCTGCGATAGCGATGCGCTGGTGCGTCTCCATGGTGTTATAAAGCAAATTAAAACTCAGCGGATGGGTATCATTGAAACCCGCCTCATTGAGCAGTTTTTTTGCTTCGACAAGACGTTTCTCGCGGGGCCATGATGCATATTCAGGTGAAGCTATCTTTACCCCACCAATTTCCGGTTGGCTAATCACCCATGCAGGACGCTGTCCCTGGGCCATGACCTTATCAGCAATAATATCCTTATCCAGCGCCATATTAAGCGCCCGCCGCACACGTGGATCGTTAAATGGCGGTTTGGTGGTATTGAATTCGTAATAATAAGTAGCCAGTTGCGGGTCCACATTGACCTGATCGCCCAGCGTTTTCTGTAATTGTGCAAACTGATTCACAGGGATGGTATAGGTGATATCAATTTCACCGGCTTTAAATCGGTTAACGTCGGCGGTTTCCGAATTGATCGGCAGATATGTCACCTTATTGATTATTGTCTCTTTATCATTCCAGTAGCGCTTATTTCGCTCAGCAATAATACGCTCATTCACTACCCATTCCGTCACTTTATAAGCACCGCTGGTGACTATATGCTCCGGCTTTGTCCACTTCTCGCCGAACCGGCTAATTAACACTTTATCTACTGGCACCAGTGAAGGATGTGCCAGCATTGGCAGGAAAGAGGCCGTCGGTTGCGTCAACGTCACCTCAAGCGTCGAGTCATCCAACGCCTTCACACCCAACGTATCCGGGGCTTTCGTGCCCTTCGCAATATCCGTCGCGTTGACGATATGCATATTGCCAGGATAACTGGCATAGGGGGACGCAGTCTTTGGATCAACCAGTCGCTGCCAGCTCCAGACCACATCTTTTGCCGTGATTGCCGTACCGTCTGACCAGGTAATACCCGGACGTAAATGGAAAACCCAGACCGTGTTGTCCTTGTTTTCCCATTTTTCAGCCAGGCGCGGTTCAATGGTTCCATCCTTTCTGACCGCTACCAGCCCGTCAAAGAGATCGCTGATGATATTAAATTCGACATCGCTTTCGACTTTATGCGGATCCAGTGACGCTGGCTCACTGCCATTGTTACGTACCAGCTCCTGTTTTTCTGCGAGCGCGGTTCCCGCCGGCACCGTCGCAGCAAACGCGCCTGAACATACGCTCAGGATGCCGACAGTCAATAAAGAAAGTGCAGTATGAATACGTGTTTGAGGTTTCATGTCCTTTGCCCTTGATCATTAATATTATGACGATGCAAATACACTCTTAGCGCTCAAATGATTACAGGGCAATATTTTTCAGTGACATATAAGACACCAATATGGATTTGCATCACATTTGCTTGTTCCAACAACAGAGCGTGCATTTTTGCCTACAAGTTGCGCTAAAACAGACTTGCTTTATGAGTAAAGATGGGTAAAACAACTTTGTCAGGGAGCAAGTCTTTTCTAGACTCCACACTTAATTACATCTGTCATAAGAGAGTGACTCATGGATCGTATTATTACTTCATCGCGTGACCGCACATCCCTGTTAAGCACCCACAAGGTTTTGCGCAACACCTACTTTCTGTTAAGCCTTACGCTGGCGTTTTCTGCAATCACAGCGACCGCAAGTACAGTCTTAATGCTGCCCGCGCCGGGGCTTATCCTGACGCTGGTCGGTATGTACGGTCTGATGTTTCTGACCTATAAACTGGCAAACAAACCGACGGGTATTCTGGCCGCTTTCGCGTTTACCGGCTTCCTCGGTTATATCCTTGGTCCAATGCTGAACGCTTACCTCTCTGCGGGTATGGGTGATGTGATTGCTCTGGCGCTGGGCGGTACTGCGCTGGTCTTCTTCTGCTGCTCTGCATATGTACTGACCACGCGCAAAGATATGTCATTCCTTGGCGGCATGCTGATGGCTGGTGTGGTTGTTGTGCTGATCGGTATGGTAGCTAACATCTTCCTGCAGCTTCCGGCGTTACACCTGGCAATTAGCGCAGTGTTCATTCTTATTTCTAGTGGCGCGATTCTATTTGAAACCAGCAACATCATTCACGGGGGGGAAACGAATTATATCCGCGCCACCGTGAGCCTGTATGTGTCGCTGTACAACATCTTTGTCAGCCTGTTGAGTATTCTCGGTTTTGCCAGCAGGGACTGACCTTGATACTGCTCTTCCTATAGCCCCGCTTATGCGGGGCTTTGTTTTTTGCTACACTCCCGCCGTTGTTGACTGACGTTGTGAAAAACTATGTTGATCTTTGAAGGTAATGAAATAGAGACCGATAGCGAAGGCTATCTAAAAGAGAGCGCACGCTGGAGCGAAGCGCTGGCGCTGGTGATCGCGGAAAAAGAAAATATCGCCCTCACCGCTGAGCACTGGGAAGTGGTGCGTTTTGTGCGTGAGTTTTACCTGGAGTTCAATACGTCTCCCGCCATTCGCATGCTGGTTAAAGCGATGGCGAATAAATATGGCGAAGAGAAAGGTAATAGCCGCTATCTGTACCGCCTGTTCCCGAAAGGACCGGCAAAGCAGGCGACAAAAATCGCCGGCCTGCCAAAGCCCGTGAAGTGCATTTAATAGCGAATGTCGAAACGGG
The DNA here is from genome assembly GCF_900094925.1 of Kosakonia oryzendophytica. GTDB lineage: Bacteria > Pseudomonadota > Gammaproteobacteria > Enterobacterales > Enterobacteriaceae > Kosakonia > Kosakonia oryzendophytica. Next base: position 136,341 of record NZ_FMAY01000010.1, read on the forward strand.
TCCATTCTTTACCGGGTTGATACGGTTCAGTAAGAACCCTGTCGACCCGGGCGCTGCGCGGCCCGCCTGCTTTTAGCCATTCAATCAGTTTGTTGACCCCTTCAGCTTCACCACAGGCCAGCACTTCTACGCTGCCATCATCAAGATTACGCGCATACCCCGTCAAGCCCAGTCGCTGAGCTTCATGCTGCGTGCTGTAACGAAACCCAACTCCCTGCACCATTCCGTGTATCCAGGCGATTGTGCATACATGTGCCATCTTCGTCCTCCTTTCGGTGCTGGCGCGTTGCATTTAAACGGCGAACCCGTGACAATAGCGCCCATTTTCTTCAGTTTACAGAATAGCCGACTATGAGTGTACGTTTAGTGTTAGCCAAAGGGCGCGAGAAATCACTGTTGCGCCGCCATCCCTGGGTTTTCTCCGGCGCAGTCGCGCGCATGGAAGGTAAAGCCAGCCTCGGAGAAACCGTCGATATTGTCGATCATCAGGGTAAATGGCTGGCGCGAGGCGCATTATCGCCCTCATCACAAATACGTGCCCGCGTCTGGACGTTTGATAAAAACGAAACGATTGATATTGCTTTCTTTACCCGCCGCCTGCAACGTGCACAGCAGTGGCGCGACTGGGTGGCGCAGCGCGACGGCCTCGACAGCTATCGTCTCATTGCGGGCGAATCCGATGGCCTGCCCGGTGTGACCATCGATCGCTTTGGCAATTTTTTGGTTCTGCAGTTGCTGAGCGCAGGGGCGGAGTATCAGCGCCCTGCTCTGCTCTCCGCGCTGCAAATGCTCTATCCGCATTGCGCCATTTATGATCGCAGCGATGTTGCAGTACGTAAGAAAGAGGGGCTGGAACTCACCCAAGGGCCGGTTCTGGGCGAACTGCCGCCCGCTCTGCTGCCTATTGAAGAAAACGGCATGAAGCTATATGTCGATATTCAGGGCGGACATAAAACCGGCTACTACCTCGATCAACGTGATAGCCGTCTGGCTACCCGCCGTTATGTGGCAGATAAGCGCGTCCTTAACTGCTTCTCCTACACCGGAGGGTTCGCAGTTTCAGCGTTAATGGGAGGGTGCAGCCAGGTAGTCAGCGTTGACACCTCACAGGAAGCCCTTGATGTTGCAAAACAAAACGTGACGCTGAACAAACTTGATCTCAGCAAAGCGGAATTTGTGCGCGATGACGTATTTAAACTGCTGCGTAAGTACCGCGATCAAGGGGAAACCTTTGATGTTATTGTGATGGATCCGCCCAAATTTGTTGAAAATAAAAGCCAGCTTATGGGTGCATGCCGGGGCTATAAAGACATCAATATGCTGGCGATCCAGCTACTGAATCCCGGCGGGATACTGCTGACATTCTCCTGTTCAGGTTTGATGACCACAGATTTATTTCAGAAAATCATCGCCGATGCCGCAATAGATGCTGGTCGTGATGTACAATTTATAGAGCAGTTCCGTCAGGCCGCCGATCATCCGGTGATCGCTACCTACCCGGAAGGGCTGTATCTGAAAGGGTTTGCCTGTCGCGTCATGTAACTTGAATTTTGGAACCTCGCCCGCATATACAAGGGTATGTAGGGTTCCCGGGAGGTGACAATGATTGCCAGCAAATTCGGTATTGGCCAGCAGGTTCGCCACTCTCTGTTGGGCTATCTTGGCGTAGTGGTCGATATCGACCCCGAATATTCTCTTGATGAGCCATCCGCCGATGAGCTTGCGGTGAATGATGAGTTGCGTGTACTGCCCTGGTATCATGTGGTGATGGAAGACGATGATGGTCAGCCTGTGCATACTTATCTGGCCGAGGCTCAGCTCACCAGCGAAGTGACCGATGAACATCCGGAACAGCCTTCAATGGATGAGCTGGCACGCACGATCCGTAAGCAACTTCAGGCGCCTCGCCTGCGTAACTGATAACACCCCGCCTGCGCGGGGTGTTTTTATTTGGCAAGGCCGAGTCGTGGTATTTCGATGGCCGGGCAGCGATCCATTACCACACTTAAGCCCGCTTCGCGAGCCAGTACAGCGGCTTGTTCATTTATAACGCCCAATTGCATCCACAACGTTTTGGCTCCTACAGCGATAGCATCCTGTGCGACTTCCCATGCGGCCTCAGAGTTACGGAAAACATCCACCATATCAATTTTTTCCGGTACATCTGCCAACGTTGCATACCCTTTCTGACCTAATAGCGTACTGCCAGCTACTTTTGGCGACACGGGGATCACGTGATACCCCTGATCCAACAGATACTTCATCACGCGGTAGCTCGGACGATCGGGCTTGTCGCTCGCCCCTACCAACGCAATGGTCTGAGTTGATTGTAGAATATCGGCAATATCGGTTTCTTTCATGGTTTCCTCCGGGCGATTTCACAAAGTGTAAATCAAACTGGCGAACTCAACCATTTTCATATTTTTTTAGCGGCTTCTCTTGAAGCATCAGGCGCTTCCAGTAATCTGTAGCAAAAATCACTGACGGAAATGGATTATGGAATTAACGACTCGCACCCTACCCGTGCGTAAGCATATTGCGCTCGTTGCACACGATCACTGCAAACAGATGTTGATGAAATGGGTAGAAAGACATCAACCCGTGTTAGCCAACCACCAGCTATATGCAACAGGCACCACCGGTAATTTGATCCAGCGCGCAACAGGACTGGACGTCAATGCCATGCTGAGCGGCCCAATGGGCGGCGATCAACAGGTTGGCGCACTGATTTCCGAAGGGAAAATCGACGTCCTGATTTTCTTCTGGGATCCGCTCAACGCCGTGCCACACGACCCCGATGTCAAAGCGCTGCTGCGCCTCGCAACGGTATGGAATATTCCGGTGGCAACCAACTTATCTACTGCTGACTTTATTATTGAGTCCCCACAATTCAATACCAGTGTGGATATTCTGATCCCGGATTATCAACGCTATCTTTCCGAACGGCTGAAGTAAAAGCAGGCGGCATATCGCCGCCTACTGTCAGGGTTTTCTCGCCTGCGGCACATCCAGGGATTTAAGGATGTCGACAAACCTCGATGGGTTCTCTTTATCAAATAACAACCAGACGCGCTTACGCGCGCGGGTCAACGCCACATATAACAATCTGCGCTCCTCTGCATCAGGGAAATCCTCGGGTTGCGGCAGCAGCGCCTGCTCCATAATTGACTCTCGAGCCGGAGCGGGAAAACCGTCCTGCCCATCCTGCAACCCCAGGACTATTACATAATCTGCCTGCTGGCCCTTGCTGGCATGAATTGTCATAAAATCGATCTGCAATTTCGGCCAACGCGTCGCCGCCTTGTCCAGACTCTCGGGTTTACCGTGGTGATAACGGGCCAGGAGCAGAATACGATCTTCCGGCGTGGCATAACCGCTGAGCTTGTCCAGCAAGGCATCCAACTGGTCTTGCGCCAGTAGCGTAACAGCATGCTTATCTCCAGCCGTCAGGCTGTTCAGTGGTTTTGCGAGTTGCCACGGGTTTTGCTGAATGAAGCGATTAGCAACGTCGCCAATGCGCGTATTGAAACGGTATGTGGTGTCGAGTGCGCAAAGATCGCCCTCACCAAAATAATCATGGAATGCCGTCGTCAGTGAGAGCTGTGCGCCACTGAAACGGTAAATCGCCTGCCAGTCATCCCCGACGGCAAAGAGTGTGGTCTGGGAATTCTGCTTACGCAGTGCTGCCAGTAACGCCGCACGTTGCGGCGAAATATCCTGGAACTCATCCACCAGAATATGTTTCCAGGGACTAATAAATTTTCCTTTATCCAGCACATGTATCGCCTGGTGGATCAGCCCGGAAAAATCGACAGCATTCTCCTCTTTTAACGCTGTTTTCCAGGCTTTCAACAACGGAGCCATCAGTTTGATACGCTTGCTAAATAGATCCCGAACCTCTTCCGGTGCGCTGGCAATCATCTCCGACTGGGTGCCCCCCTGCATACGCATTAAGCCAATCCAGCGATCCAGACGGGGAGCAATGCGCCGCTGCAACGCAGCATTTTCCCAGAAATTACCCTCCGGGACGTTCCACTCCATCTCCTCTTCCAGCCATTGCCGCCATCCTTTTGCTTGTGCTTTCTTTTCACTGCATTGGGAACACCAGGCTTCAGTCAGGAGCGCCAGCCTCGCCGGTGTATCACTTTCGAGTTCACTGACTTGCGGCACTTTTTTGCTCCCTTGCTGGATAATATGCAGCGCCAGCGCATGGAAAGTCCGGGCAGTGATCTCCTCGGTATACAGCCGCTCACGAATACGGTCATCCATTTCCTGGGCCGCCTGACGACCAAAAGCCAGCAACAGGATCTGCTCAGGCGCGGCCTCACCCCGCGCTAACAACCAGCCAGCCCTTGCCACCAGCACCGAGGTTTTACCGCTTCCCGCGCCGGCAAGCACCAGCAATGCGTGTTCCCCGTTAACTACGGCGCGTGCCTGCGCCGGATTCAGCGGCGAGGTTTCAACCTGTTCAAAAAAGGCTGCATATTCCGTCAACATAGCGTCGGTATAGGCTTGATTATGCTGTGTACGGCGTCCCTCAATGTCATTAAGCCATGCCTGACACTGCTGCCAAAGCTCACGGCAATTATCAAACTCATGTAGACGGCTGGTAGGCACGGGCAATGCTGTAAATGCCTGCTGCAACTGTTGTTGGAGGCCGCTAATTTGCTTGCGCGTCAGCCATTTTTTTTGCTCTATGCGCCCGGCAATCAGTGCCAATTGCTCAGATAACACACCTGCTGCAACCTCGCTCATCTCCTTGCTCCAGTTATTCCAGCGCTCATTCAGGTGGTGATAAAAACGCTGGGTTTCGCTCCACTCGGTACCATGGAGACGCACAACTTTCTTGTCAGCAAGCAAAAACTCCATCTCTCCCCATACCAGCCCACGTTTGCATTCGATTGCCAATAGCTGATTGAAAGGAATAAGGTATTCATGTCGATCGCCTGCGACTTTCACGCCAGCGTTAAGGATCACCGCACGATCATAAGGGTGCTGCGCCAGACGTTTTCCCAGGGAGGTCGCTTTCAGTTCCATGTCTTATTGTTCTCAGCTTGTGACAATAATTGCCAGTTTACCTGCCAGAGAATTGGTGCTCCAGTCCAAAAAATCGTTACAATTGCCAGGACATGTTGTTCACCGTATTACACCGAGGTTTTATGCGTACCGTTCTGAATATTCTGAACTTTGTGCTTGGTGGTTTTGCCACCACATTAGGCTGGCTGCTGGCCACACTGGTGAGTATGGTGCTGATTATCACTCTGCCGCTGACACGCTCCTGTTGGGAAATTACTAAACTCTCCCTGGTACCTTGGGGAAATGAAGCGATCCATGTTGACGAACTGGCTCCCGAAAGCAAAAACGCGCTCTTTAACGCAGGCGGTACCGTACTTAATATCATCTGGTTTGTGCTCTTTGGCTGGTGGCTGTGCGTCATGCACATTGTCGCCGGGATTACACAGTGTCTGACCATTATCGGCATTCCCGTTGGCGTAGCGAATTTTAAGATAGCCGCCATTGCCCTGTGGCCGGTTGGCCGCCGTGTGGTCTCTGTCGAAACAGCCCGTGCCGCACGCGAAGCCAATGCTCGCCGTCGTTTTCAGTAACTGGATTGCCATTCACTATGTTGAGCCCCCTTATTCGTCGCTACACATGGAACAGTGCCTGGCTTTATAACGTCAGGATTTTTATCGCCCTTTGCGGAACCGCGGCGTTGCCCTGGATGCTTGGTGAGGTAAAACTGACGATTCCGTTGACGCTCGGCGTTGTCGCAGCAGCGCTGGCGGATCTGGATGATCGTCTCACCGGACGTCTGCGTAACCTCAGCATTACGTTGATTTGCTTTTTTATCGCCTCAGCGTCAGTCGAATTGCTCTTTCCATGGCCATGGCTGTTTGCCATTGGTCTGGTCAGCTCAACGATTGGTTTTATTTTGCTGGGCGGACTTGGCCAACGTTATGCCACCATCGCCTTCGGCGCGTTGCTCATTGCGGTCTATACCATGCTGGGGATCTCGCTGTTTGATCAATGGTATCAGCAACCCCTACTGCTGCTGGCAGGCGCCATCTGGTTTAACGTGTTGACTCTGGTCGGCCATCTGGTCTTCCCGATTCGCGCGCTACAGGACAATCTGTCACGTTGTTATGAAGGGCTGGCGCACTATCTGGAGTTAAAATCACGGTTGTTTGACCCGGATATTGAGGATGAAAGCCAGGCGCCTTTGTACGATCTCGCACTGGCCAACGGTCAACTGGTGACAACGCTGAACCAAACTAAAGCGACGCTTCTCACCCGGCTACGTGGAGACCGCGGGCAGCGCAGCACGCGCCAGACGCTCCATTATTATTTCGCCGCGCAGGACATCCACGAACGCGCCAGTTCGTCGCATATTCAGTATGAAACGCTACGTGAACACTTTCGCTATAGCGATGTTATGTTTCGCTTTCAGCGACTGTTGTCGATGCAATCTCAGGCCTGTGCTCAGCTTTCCCGAGCAATTTTGCTGCGCGTGCCCTATCAACATGATACCCGTTTCGAACGGGCATTCGTGCACCTGAATGCTGCGCTGGATCGTATTCGCGTCAATGGCGCGACATCGCCTGAGCATATGAAAGCGCTCGGCTTTTTGTTGGACAATTTACGCGCCATTGATGCACAACTGGCAAGTATTGAATCCGGTCAACCACAACCGTTGTCAGCAAGCGACACCGAAAACCAGCTCGCCGATGACAGTCTGAGCGGCTTCAGCGATATCTGGCTGCGGATACGCAACAATTTATCGCCAGAATCAGCATTATTTCGTCATGCTGTACGCATGTCTGTGGTGCTATGTATTGGTTATGCGTTTATCCAAATCACCGGGCTACAGCATGGTTACTGGATCCTGCTCACCAGCCTTTTTGTGTGCCAACCGAACTACAATGCCACACGCCATCGCCTGACTTTGCGCGTAATTGGCACGCTGGTGGGGGTCGCTATTGGTTTACCTGTCCTCTATTTTGTTCCTTCCCATGAAGGACAATTAATATTAATCGTTATCACTGGCGTGCTGTTTTTTGCCTTCCGCACTGTCCAGTATGCACACGCGACAATGTTTATCACCCTGTTGGTATTGCTATGTTTTAACCTGCTGGGAGAAGGTTTCGAAGTTGCGATTCCACGTATTATCGATACCTTTATCGGATGTGCCATCGCCTGGGCAGCAGTGAGTTTTATCTGGCCCGACTGGCGTTTTCGCCATTTATCACGCGTTACGGAACAGGCATTTGACGCCAATTGCCGTTACCTCGATGCTATTCTTGAGCAGTATCATCAAGGACGAGATAACCGCCTGGCTTACCGCATTGCCCGCCGGAATGCCTACAACCGCGATGCAGAACTGGCTTCTGTTGTATCGAACATGTCCACCGAACCTGGTGCGTCCCCGGAACTTCGCGACGCAGCCTTCCGATTGTTGTGTCTGAACCACAGTTTTACCAGCTACATATCAGCATTGGGTGCACACCGTGAACGACTCACGCAGCCCGATATTTTGCGCCTGCTTGATGATGCCGTGTGTTATGTCGACGACGCCCTGCACCACCTCCCTGCCAGTGAGGGACGCGTGCAGGAAGCACTCGCCGACTTATCACAAAGGATTAAACATCTGGAACCACGTCCGGACAGCAAAGAGCCACTGGTGCTTCAGCAAATTGGATTACTCATCGCTTTACTGCCGGAAGTGTGCCGTCTGAAACGGCAAATCGCTTAGTATGGCTTATTCCCCTTTGTTACCAGTTCATTAAACCACTCCAGCAACTCCTGGCGTTTGTTCGCCGGGAGTGCGGCTTCATGAAGGCCAATAATGGCACCTTCAAGGGCGAAGAGAACTTTAACGCTGAGCTGCTGATTCATTTTTCTTAATCTGAGCCAACATGCTTTCGCGCCAAGTAAACGAAGCGTATGCGCATCCAGCACCCCGGCATCATGCAACAGAGCCTCAAGCTGGAAAGTAAGATTAGGCAGATCGCGCAGGCGCAACCGAGTTGTTCGCTCTATTTTCTCCCTTTTCGCTGCGCTGAGTGAAAATGCGGAAAGCTCCAGCAATAATGCGCGATCGCCCCACAAACGTTCATCCACGAAGTAGTAATTTAACGAAACCCGACGGCCACGCTTATTGAACATCAGCATGGGAGCCTGCCTGGTGACGGTATAATGTGCACTTTCTTCACATGCGCGCAGATAAAGTTCTCCGCCAGCAACCATTGCAAAAACCGTTTTGTCTACCGACAAACTGTAACCACCAAAATGGGCGCGATAACAAATATCCCCAAGAGGTGCGAGCCATTCGCATGACTGATAGATCCGTTGATGTGATATGTCTTCCATGATTATTCCTTTAAAAATCACGTAGTAACAACAATAACATTATTATCGGATCCGTTAATCAGGAACATAGGCAACTGAGGACGGGACAGCAAGAAAATTTTACGTAACGCGGCGGGGACTGAGCAAAAATGCGAGTTACTTTCAGAAAATGAGGTTGATCTTTGAACGCTCAAACGCTACTGTATGTTTATACAGTAACCACAGGGCTGGATTGATTATGTACACTTCAGGTTATGCTAATCGTTCAACAAAATTGGCTTCCACACTCAGCACAGCAAATCGCGCTGACTCCACCGACGCCGCTGCGGGGCTGATTACCGAGGTTGTCTATCGTGAAGACCAGCCTATGATGGCGCAACTTCTTTTACTTCCCCTGCTGCAACAGCTCGGGCAGCAATCACGCTGGCAGCTATGGCTCACGCCGCAGCAGAAACTGAGCCGTGCGTGGGTACAATCTGTCGGCTTACCTCTTACCAAGGTTATGCAAATCAACCAACTGTCGCCTGGCGTGACGCTGGAGTCCATGATCCGTGCATTGCGCACCGGCAATTATAGCGTGGTAATTGGCTGGCATGCGGAAGAACTGACGGAAGAAGAGCACCACCGACTGGCAATGGCAGCAGAGGAAGGCAACGCAACAGGCTTCGTTATGCGCCCGTTACGCCATGATTCTCTGGGTGCGAGACAGCTTTCAGGGATAAAAATTCACTCTAATTTGTATCATTGAGTAAATTTAAGATTTATCCTGGTATGTTTTTTAAGAATCACTGGCATGACCAATTTATCAGTCAAATACAGCGACAAAGCCTGCGTGGCGCGCTTCGCAGGCTAACGACATCGCCTAAAGCGTAGTCAAAAATGTTAAATAATGTGTACACAAAGTCTTTTTTTTCATATGCCTGACGGAGTTCACACTTGTAAGTTTCCAACTACGTTGTAGACTTTACATCGCCAGGGGTGCTCGGCATAAGCCAAAGATATCGATAAAGATATCTCCTGAGTTATTAGTGAGCAACGCCCCCGGTGAAGGATTTAACCGTGGCTTCTCTTAGAGATTCCCATGGCGATTTTTGGATGATAACGAGGCGCAAAAAATGAAAAAGACAGCTATCGCAATTGCAGTGGCACTGGCTGGCTTCGCTACCGTAGCGCAGGCCGCTCCGAAAGATAACACCTGGTACACAGGTGCTAAACTGGGCTGGTCTCAGTTCCACGATGTTGGTAACAACCAGATCCCTAACGATGGCCCGACTCACGAAAGCCAATTAGGTGCTGGTGCGTTCGGTGGTTATCAGGTTAACCCGTATGTTGGCTTTGAAATGGGCTACGACTGGTTAGGCCGTATGCCGTACAAAGGCGACACTGTGAACGGTGCTTTCAAAGCTCAGGGCGTTCAACTGACCGCTAAACTGGGTTACCCGATCACTGATGATCTGGATGTTTACACCCGTCTGGGTGGTATGGTTTGGCGTGCAGACGCTCAGAACAACCTGGGCTTCAAAGATCATGACACCGGTGTTTCCCCTGTATTCGCAGGTGGTGTTGAGTGGGCAGTTACCCGCGATATCGCTACCCGTCTGGAATACCAATGGACCAACAACATCGGTGATGCAAACACCGTTGGTGGTCGTCCGGACAACGGTCTGCTGAGCGTAGGTGTTTCCTACCGTTTCGGCCAGCAGGAAGAAGCTGCACCGGTAGTTGCAGCTCCGGCACCAGCTCCGGCTCCGGAAGTACAGACCAAACACTTCACTCTGAAGTCTGACGTTCTGTTCAACTTCAACAAAGCAACCCTGAAACCGGAAGGTCAGCAGGCGCTGGATCAGCTGTACAGCCAGCTGAGCAACTTGGATCCGAAAGATGGCTCCGTAGTGGTTCTGGGCTTCACAGACCGTATCGGTTCTGACGCTTACAACCAGGGTCTGTCTGAGAAACGTGCTCAGTCCGTTGTTGATTACCTGGTATCTAAAGGTATCCCGGCTAACAAAATCTCCGCACGTGGCATGGGCAAATCCCAGCCGGTTACCGGCAGCACCTGTGACAACGTGAAAGCGCGTCCTGCGCTGATCGATTGCCTGGGTCCGGATCGTCGCGTTGAGATCGAAGTTAAAGGCATCAAAGACGTTGTAACTCAGCCGCAGGCTTAAGTTTACGTCTATGAAAAAACCCCGCCAGTGTGCGGGGTTTTTTATTTTCCGTACACTGGCGGAATAAACAAAGGACTCGTTATTCTTTCCCGAGTAGCGCCTTCAGGTCATGCTTCAATGTTGACATCTGAGAAGCATACTTCTCTTTATGCTCCGCATCCTCAATCAACTGCACAATGGTTTCCGAAAGCGTTTTTCCTCGCCGTTGCGCTAATCCGGCTAACCGCTGCCAGACTACAAATTCCAGGTCGATAGATTTCTTGCGCGTATGCTGATGTTCAGCATTGAAATGCCGCTTACGTCGGGCACGGATGGTCTGCTTCATCCTGTTGACCAGAGCCGGGTTCATATGCTGCGCAATCCAACTGTTAACCAGTACCGGTTCATTTTCGAGGGTCAACAATACATCGACGGCATCTTTTGCTGCACTGGCTTCGATATAGCGCGTGATAAGCTCTCCTTCACGATGCTTCTTAACCAGATACTTCCACTTCCAGCCGCTTTCGAGATTTTCCAGTTGTTGATATTTCATTGCGATCCCAATGTTACCGTGTAACTCAATTCAGAATATCAGTTTTTGTCGGCTCTGCTGAAAAGAAATCACCCTTTGCGAGTTGCAATCAACGTTCCTGTGCCAAAAGCGCGTAATCCGTGTGCTACGTCAGCGTTTACGGTATAATCCCGCCTTTTACATCAGACTAAAAAAACGACTTTGACCATTACAAAACTTGATTGGAACGACGTGGTTCCTGATACCGAAAGCTATCGGGAAGTATTTGAATCGTCCGAATTAGCGCGTGAGACTGATTTCTCACTGGCCGATACACAACCCCGATTACAATATGCGCTCGAGCAACTGCTCTATCCGCTGGCAACGTCACGCTTTTTACTGGCTAAAGCGCCGGAAGAGATCGAGTATCTTGAGCTTATTACCAGCGCGACCGAAGAACTTATTCCCGAAGAACGCCCGCTTGTTGGCGGTCAATATCATATAAATGATTCAACCGTACGCTTTGATGCATCTGTGGATGCTCAGTCAGATTTCGTTGGCAGTAAAGCAGCGGTCTTTGCTGATTGGGTAGAAGCAGAACAATTGTTCGGCTGCCTGCGGCAATTCAATAACCAAATCACCCTGCAACCAGGTTTGGTGCACCAGGCAAACGGCGGCATTCTGATTATCTCCCTGCGCACGCTATTAGCCCAGCCACTGCTCTGGATGCGCCTGAAAGCCATGGTAACGCAGCGGCGTTTTGACTGGGTTTCCTTTGATGAATCCCGTCCACTGCCGGTGATTGTGCCATCCATGCCGCTCGACCTGAAAGTCATCCTGGTGGGTGAACGCGAATCGCTGGCAGAGTTTCAGGAAATGGAGCCAGAGCTCGCAAGCCAGGCAATTTACAGCGAGTATGAAGAAACGCTGCAGATCGCTGATGCCGAAACGATGGCGGTATGGCGTCATTGGGTTGAACAAACCGCGCGCAGCGCACAACTCCCCTGCCCGGCCACAGACGCATGGCAGACATTGATCCGTGAAGCGGTGCGTTATACCGGCGATCAGGAAACATTGCCACTGTGCCCACTATGGCTCACCCGTCAGCTACGTGAGGTCGCGGCAATGTCCACCGGTGACACCTTCCGCGGTGAAGAGTTACAAGCGATGCTCGCTCAGCGCGAATGGCGGGAGGGTTTCCTTGCCGAACGCATGCAAGATGAGATTTTGCTGGAGCAGATCCTCATCGAAACGGAAGGTGCGCAAGTAGGTCAAATTAATGCCCTGTCGGTCATTGAATTCCCGGGTCACCCGCGCGCCTTTGGTGAACCTTCACGCATCAGCTGTGTTGTACATATTGGCGATGGTGAGTTCAACGATATTGAACGCAAAGCAGAACTCGGCGGCAACATCCATGCGAAAGGCATGATGATCATGCAAGCGTTTCTGATGGCAGAACTGGAACTGGAACAGCAAATCCCCTTCTCCGCGTCGTTGACCTTTGAACAATCCTACAGTGAAGTTGACGGCGATAGCGCTTCAATGGCGGAGTTGTGCGCATTAATCAGTGCGCTGGCGGAAGTCCCACTCAATCAGAACATTGCGATTACGGGTTCAGTGGATCAATTCGGTCGCGCACAACCTGTCGGTGGCCTGAATGAAAAGATTGAAGGATTTTTTGCCATCTGCCAGCAGCGTGAACTGACGGGCAAACAAGGTGTAATTATCCCGGCGGCAAATGTGCGCCACTTGTGTCTGCACCAGAATCTGTTAGATGCCCTTCAGGCAAACCAATTTTTCATCTGGGCAGTAGACGATGTAATGGATGCACTACCCTTATTAACGGGCCTGACATGGGATGCTGAGGGGCAGAATAACCTCAAGCAAGTCATTCAGGAACGCATTGCCCAGGCAACGCAGCAAGATGCACGTCATCGCTTTCCATGGCCGCTTCGCTGGTTAAATTGGTTTTCGCAAAACTGATCGGACTTGTTCAGCGTACACGTGTTAGCTATCCTGCGTCCGAAACTACATATAAGGCTTACTGAGAACATGGTAGATAAACGCGAATCCTATACTAAAGAAGATCTTCTTGCCTCTGGTCGCGGCGAACTGTTTGGTGCAAAAGGCCCGCAATTGCCGGCCCCGAGCATGCTGATGATGGACCGTGTGGTCAAAATGACGGAGACCGGCGGCAACTTTGATAAAGGCTATGTCGAAGCTGAACTGGATATCAATCCCGACCTGTGGTTCTTTGGCTGCCATTTTATTGGCGATCCAGTGATGCCGGGCTGTTTAGGTCTGGATGCAATGTGGCAGTTGGTTGGCTTCTATCTGGGCTGGTTGGGCGGCGAAGGTAAAGGCCGCGCGCTGGGTGTGGGCGAAGTGAAATTTACCGGTCAGATCCTGCCGACAGCCAAACTCGTTACCTACCGCATCCACTTCAAGCGTATTGTTAATCGCCGTTTGATTATGGGTCTGGCAGATGGCGAAGTGCTGGTCGACGGTCGCGTTATCTATACTGCAAACGATTTGAAAGTCGGTCTGTTCCAGGACACCTCTGCTTTCTGATTTCACATGAGAGCGGGCTTTACAGCCCTGATACAGGCGAAACCTCCGCAATGCGGAGGTTTCTTTTTTAAAGAGACAGAATCAGGCAATTACGGCCCTGTCCTCCATGGCTTGCCGCCAGCCTCCCAGCCACTCGGACCTTTGATTCAGGGTTTGGTACGGACACATTTCTTTTGGGCGTCCGGTAATACCAGCCTGATAACCACGTTGATGTGCCCGTTCCAGGCGATCTCGTTTTTGTCTCTTCATGCCTCGTTTCCCTCATTATTTGATCTGGTGGAAAAGAAAACAGTGGTCACTAAGTGTGCAACCACAAGTTACGAATACCTTGAATAGACCGGGTCGTCAATGCGCAAAATTCACGCCAGTGTCATAATTGTGAGCTACACAAAAGTTCATTTGTACAAAAAATGTGAACAAGCACAAGTAATGGTCTGAGTGAACACAAAAAAAAACCGCCAGCGCTTTCGCATCTGACGGATTTTTTAGCCATTATATTTTGTTATGGCAGACGATTTAACTCATTTGCCATACTGGTCGCTTCCTGCTGCCATCCCTGCGCCAGCATTTTAACCATTTCATCATACCCGTCCTGCTGCTGTTTCAGCTCAATATGAAACGATCGCTTGATCAGCCTCCCCTGATGCTTAAGCAGCCACTCACCGGCGATAATAACCCGACCGTCATAACGTCCATGAAAACCCGTAACAGTGACGTTCAGCGTATCCTGCTCGCTGCCCAACGGTTGTGATGCAACAACCCATCCCGGTAACTGATTGCTTAAATTTGCCACCAGCGTATTACGCAGTTGCTGATCGAGCGGGCTGGCCCAGAGATTATTATTGGCAATGACATACTGCACATCGGTGGTTTGGTAAACCACGCCGTTACCGGCCAGGTAATCCGGTACAGACACCTGCTCAACCCAGAGCTGGCGGTTTCCCTGGCTCTGCCCGGTGCTGGTTTTGACCGCCATCTGCGCGGGTGAAGGTAACTGATAGTAGCTTTTGTTATCCCCCGTACTGCTACAGGCAGCCAACAGCATGACAATGCCGGTCAGTATGCTTTTTCTCATTGTTTTGCCCTCTTCGGCTGCGGATCGGCTTTCCCTTTCGCTTCGAACACCAGCGCGTTGCTCTTATCATTAAGCGTTTTCAGCACCGGTTGTAGTTCACGCAGCACCTGGTCAAGACGCTGCATGTCTGCCACCATCTTGTTATACGCGGCAGACCCGGGTTGGAAGCCCTGCATGCTGCGGTTCAGTTCCCGCAATGTCGTTTGCATATCCGCCGGTAATTGTTGCATTGACTGGCTGGCCGTCAGCTTATTGAGATTATCCAGCGTCGTCTGCAAGCGTTTAAGCGTTTGCTGGCTCTCCGACAACGTACTGGTCGCCTGTTCGATCATCGGATTCAGCGGCAGATTGTTGATCTTATCCAGCGTGTCCATCAAACGCTGCTGGATTTGAGCCAGACCACCGCTCACCGTCGGGATAATCTGATAACCGGCAAATTCACGCATCCCGCTAACCGCAGGGACGTTGTTGTAAAAATCGAGATCCACATACAATGCGCCGGTTACAATGTTGCCGGTTTTCAGCGAGCCGCGCAGGCCACGTTTAAGCAACTCGTTAAGGTGCGCGCTCATATCCGGATCTTCACCAAGCTGGTTAATTAACCGCCCCGGTTCAATACGGATCAAAATCGGTATCCGGTAATCATCGTTTAACGCCTGACGCATGCCTGCGGTAAAGAACGGCACCTTGCTGACGGTCCCTAAACGAATGCCACGGAACTCAACGGGGGCGCCGGGTTGCAAACCACGAATAGAGTCTTTAAAGAACATCAGGTAATCAATGTGATCGGTATAGAGCGACTCCTGAATGCTGCGCTGATCGTCATACAGGGTAAACGCCGTTTTTTCACCAACGGGCTGACCTAAATCGACACCTTCCGGCACATCAAAGCTCACGCCACCACCGAATAGCGTCGCCAGTGACCCCATTTCTACCCGCATGCCCGCCGAGGTGAGATCCACCGCTATACCACTGTCCTTCCAGAAACGCACATTACTGGTCACCAGCCTGTCGTTAGGAGCATTGATAAAAAGCTGATAACTCATCGTACGTTTTTGTGTATCGAAGGTGCTGGTTTCAACCGAGCCGACGCGGTAGCCACGAAACAGCACCGGATCCCCGGGGGTTAATTGCCCGGCTTTATTGCTGTCGAGGATCACCCGGATGCCTTTCGCATCCGGCGGTGCCAGCGGCGGCGAATCCAGCAAATTGTAGCGCTCGGGTTGATTACCTTTATTACCCGGTTGTAATTCAATATAGGCACCCGAAAGCAGGGTTCCCAGCCCACTGATCCCTTCACGGCCAACCTGCGGCTTCACCACCCAAAAGACGGAATCATCGTGCAGCAGCTTTTCCATTCCGGCGTTAAGCCGCGCTTTGATTTCGACATGGGTTAAATCATCGGTCAGCGTCGTGCTTTCCACCACACCGACATCCACGCTGCGGCTTTTAATGGTGGTCTTACCACCGACAATGCCTTCTGCATTGGTGGTGATCAGCGTCACTTCCGGGCCCTGATGACTGTAATGATAAAAGAGGATCCACGCGCCAACCAGCGCGGTCACAATCGGGAAAATCCACACCGGCGACCAGTTTCTTACCTTTTGCACGTTGGCTTCCCCACTTTTATTCTCCATGCTCTAACGACTCCTCATGGCGCGTTAGCGGTTCACGATCCCAGGTCAATCGGGGATCGAAAGTCATTGCCGCAAACATCGTGATAATTACGACCAGCGCAAACATTAGCGCACCCATTGCAGGGTAGATATTCATCAACCCCCCCATACGCACCAACGCGGAGAGTACGGCAATAACAAACACATCGATCATCGACCAGCGCCCAACAAACTCGACCACCTCATAAATAATGTGCATTCGCTCGCAATCGCGCTTGCCATGCCCTTTCGCATCGATGCATAGCCAGGCGATACCGATCATTTTCAACGTCGGCACCATAATACTGGCGATAAAGATCACCAGTGCCACCGGGTACGACCCCTCACTCCAGAGTAAAATCACCCCAGCAAGGATCGTGGACGGCATACGATCCCCCAGCAGATCCGTCACCATAATGGGAAGAATATTCGCCGGCAGGTAGAGCAGAATGGAAGTGACCAGCAGCGCCAGCGTCCACTGGATACTGTTTCGCCGTCTGGCCTGCCCGCGCGTATGGCAGCGCGGGCAAACCGGTTGATCAATCGCAACAATCGCCGTACAGCACGGACATGAGCGTAGCCCCTGGCGGATCCCCGGCACCCCGATATGCAGCGTCTGCGCAGGTTTTGGAGCCGGCGCGATGTCGTCCCATAGCCAGTGGCGGTCAACACACTGAAAGGCCCGTAACTGTAACAGGCAAAACAGACACCATGGAATAAAGCTACTGCCGATGCCCACATCACCATAGGCCATCAGCTTCACGAAGCTCACCAACACGCCCGCCAGGAAGATCTCCGCCATTCCCCAGCTTTTCAGTTGAAACAGGATCCTCGCCAGACCAATTTTCAGGCGAAAATCCATCGGCACGCGGTTGACCAGCAACAAGATAGTCACCAGGCAAAATGCCGGGACTAGCTGAACAAACAACAAGAAGAAAGTGCCAAGACTGGCGTAATCCTCAGAAAACATCACCCGGGGAATTTCCAGCAACGTTACTTCGCTGGTCACACCGGCCACTTTCATATTGACGAAGGGAAAGAGGTTTGAGAGCAACAGCATGAACAAGGCCACGATGGCATAGGCAGTAGGACGCTGCCGCGGCGCGTCCCACTCGGTCGTCAGTGTTGAGCCACAGCGCGGGCAAGTAGCTTTATGCCCGTGCTGCAACGGTGGCAACGCCACCAGCATGTCACATTGTGAACAGAGGATGTGACGAGTGGCGTGGTGGTGTTCACACATACAGGCTCCCTTTTATGCGCCGTTTTTCAGAGCCTCCAGATACTCCCAGCGTTCAAACGCGTCTTCCAGCGCCTGCTCCGCCGAAGCCATATCAGCTAAGACTTTCTGCGTATGATCATGCGGCTGACTAAAGAAGGCGGCATCCGCCACCTGCGCCTGCAGAGATTCCAGCGCAGCTTCCAGCTGTTCCAGCTTCTGGGGCAGTTGTTCCAGCTCACGCTGCAGGTTATAGCTTAGTTTGTTGGTGCTTCGTTTGACAGTTTCTGCTTTGGCGACCGCCGCTTCCGTATTTTTTTTCACGGCGGCCTGTTTTTGCGCTTGTGAAGCAGACTGCTGACCGCGCGCATCGTGATAACCGCCAACATACTGGCCAATGCGCCCTTCACCTTCGAAGATCCAACATTCGGTCACGGTATTATCCACAAACTGGCGATCGTGGCTAACCAGCAGCACAGTGCCCTGATAGCTGTCGATCAACTCTTCCAGCAGTTCCAGTGTTTCAACATCCAGATCGTTGGTCGGTTCATCGAGGATCAGCAGGTTACTGGGTTTCAGGAACAAACGTGCCAGCAACAGGCGGTTACGCTCCCCACCGGAAAGTGCACGTACTGGCGTCATCGCCCGTTTTGGATGGAACAGGAAGTCCTGCAAATAACCCAAAATATGGCGCGGTTTACCGTTGACCATGACTTCCTGTTTGCCCTCGGCCAGGTTGTCCATCACCGTTTTTTCCGGATCCAGTTCCGCACGGTGTTGATCAAAGTACGCCACTTCCAGCTTGGTGCCCACATGCACGCGACCACTATCCGCCTGCAACTGGCCCAGCATCAGTTTCAGCAATGTCGTCTTACCACAGCCGTTAGGGCCGATGAGGGCAATTTTGTCGCCCCGCTGGACCTGCGTAGAGAAATCGCGCACCAGCACCTTTCCCTCAACCCCGTAGTTGACGTTTTCCATCTCAAAGACGATCTTGCCGGAGCGGGAAGCTTCTTCCACCTGCATTTTCGCACTGCCCATCACTTCCCGGCGCTCGCTACGCTCACGACGCATCGCTTTCAGCGCACGAACGCGGCCTTCGTTTCGGGTACGACGCGCTTTGATGCCCTGACGGATCCAAACTTCTTCCTGTGCCAGCTTGCGGTCAAACTCAGCATTTTGCAGATCTTCCACGCGCAGCGCTTCTTCTTTATCCAGCAGATATTGGTCATAATCGCCAGGGTAAGAGACCAGCTTGCCGCGGTCGAGGTCGACAATGCGCGTCGCCATATTGCGGATAAATGAGCGGTCATGGGAAATAAAGATGATAGTGCCGCCAAACGATTTCAGGAACCCTTCCAGCCAGTCGATGGTTTCGATATCCAGGTGGTTCGTCGGTTCATCAAGTAGCAGTACACGCGGGGCGCTAACCAGCGCGCGACCTAACGCGGCTTTACGCAACCAGCCGCCGGACAACGAGGAAAGCGCCATGTCCGCAGTCAGACCCAGCTGCGCCAGCACCTCGTTAATGCGGTTTTCCAACTGCCACAAACCGTGATGATCCAGCAGCTCCTGTACCCGCGCCAGTTCGGCAAGGTTTTTGTCGCTTGGATCGCTCATCACCAGATGCGAAATATCGTGATAACGCTTGAGGTATTCCGCCTGCTCTTCAATGCCCTCAGCGACAAAGTCGTATACGCTGCCGGTGACGTTGCGCGGCGGATCCTGTTGCAGACGCGCCACCACTAAATCCTGCTCATAGACGATGCGTCCATCATCCAGGTTGACTTCCCGGTTGAGGATCTTCATCAGCGTTGATTTACCCGCCCCGTTGCGCCCTACCAGGCACACGCGTTCGTTTTCTTCGATATGCAGCTCTGCATTATCGAGGAGCGGCGCATCGCTGAACGACAGCCACGCGCCATGCATACTGATCAATGACATTTATTTATCCTTTCAGGCTGCGGTAATCAGCCAGCAGTTATGGATTTGACGGTTGCGGGCAAAGTCCTGCGACTGCGTTTTTTGGGTGATTTCTTGTGCTTTCAGCCCCAGTTTCGCCAGCCCGTCGAGATCCATACGGAAACCGCGTTTGTTATTGGAAAACATAATTGTGCCGTCCTTGCGCAGCAGGCGTTTCAGATCCTGCATCAGGCGCATATGGTCGCGCTGCACATCAAACGAGTCTTCCATGCGTTTTGAGTTCGAAAAGGTCGGCGGATCGATAAAGATCAGATCAAACTGCTCGTCAGTATCGCGCAGCCAGCCAAGGCAGTCCGCCTGAATCAGACGATGCGCACGACCGCTCAGACCGTTGAGGCGCAAGTTGCGTTCCGCCCACTCAAGGTAAGTGCGGGACATATCCACGGTGGTGGTGGAACGTGCGCCACCTAAACCTGCATGTACGCTGGCGCTACCGGTATAAGAGAAGAGGTTCAGGAAATCCTTACCCTTACTCATCTGGCCCAGCATACGGCGAGCAATGCGGTGGTCGAGGAACAGGCCGGTATCCAGATAATCCGTCAGGTTGACCCACAGACGAGCGTTATATTCGCTCACTTCCATAAAGTCGCCCTTCTCGTTCATCTTCTGATACTGGTTGTTGCCTTTCTGCCGCTCACGGGTTTTCAGTACCAGTTTATTCGGCGCAATACCGAGTACCTGAATGGTGGCAGCGATAATATCGAACAGGCGCTGACGCGCTTTCTGCGCATCCACGGTTTTCGGCGGTGCGTACTCCTGCACCACCACCCAATCCGCGTAGCGATCGACCGCCACGTTGTAGTCGGGTAAATCGGCATCGTACAGACGGTAACATTCGATACCCTCCTGGCGCGCCCACTTCTCCAGTTTTTTCAGGTTCTTGCGCAAGCGGTTAGCGTAATCTTCCGCCATCGCCGGGGCTTTCGCTTCGCCGGTATTTTCCGCCAGATGGTAGTTTTTCTGCACGCAATCCAGCGGGCCATTCTTGGCTTTGAACTGGCGCTCTGCACGCAGCTGTAGGCAATTGAGCAAATCGACCGACGCACTGAACAGCGACAGGTTCCAGCCGCCGAACTGCGCTTTCAGCAAGCGCCCCAGCAGACTGTGCAGCGCAATCAGCGCCGGTTCGCTTTCGAGACGCTCACCGTAGGGCGGGTTGCTGATGACCGTACCGTACGGGCCTTTCGGCAGCGGATTACTCAGTTGTGCGACATCTTTCGCCTCAAAGGTGATCAGTTCACCCACCCCGGCGCGACGGGCGTTTTTACGGGCGATTTCGACCACGCGCGCGTCGTTGTCGGAGCCATAGAAACGGGATTCATAACCGGCAATCCCCTGACGGGCGCGGGTTTGCGCCTCGGCTTTCACTTCTTGCCACAACACGTCATCGTGCTGTGCCCAGCCGCTAAAACCCCAATGACCGCGATGCAGACCCGGCGCGCGATCGGTTGCCGCCATCGCCGCTTCAATCAGCAATGTGCCGGAGCCGCACATCGGATCCAGCAACGGCGTGCCCGGCAGCCAGCCGGAACGCATCACAATCGCCGCCGCGAGATTTTCTTTAATTGGCGCCATACCAGTGCGATCGCGGTAGCCGCGTAAGTGCAAGCCTTCGCCGCTCAAGTCAAGAGAGATATTCGCGGTGTCCTGATTCAGCCAGACATTAATGCGTAAATCCGGCATGTCACGCTCAACATTCGGACGCGGAAGATTTTTACGGGTAAAGCTGTCGACGATGGCGTCTTTCACTTTCAACGCGCCGTACTGGCTGTTGCGGATCTCATCATTCAGCCCACTGAAATGCACCGCGAAGGTCGCGCCCGGGTTAAAAATCTCTGTCCAGTTAATCGCCTGCACGCCCAGGTAAAGATCAAGGTCGCTATACACCTTGCATTCTCCGAGTGGCAGCATAATGCGCGAAGCCAGACGACTCCACATCAGGCTCTGGTACAGGAGCCGTGTGTCACCTTCAAAATGGACACCACCCTGAACAACACGGCACTCTACAGCACCGAGTTTTTCCAGTTCAGTTTTTAACAGCTCTTCCAGCCCACGGGCCGTACTGGCAAACAGAGAAATCATAATGTCACTTATACTCAACGAAAATTGTTGCGCATTATAGCTAATCTGGCGTTCATGTCATAAAGTTGAGGGCTAATTTTCGTCTGACAGGGGGCAAGACGTGCCGACTCTTTCACGTCTTTTTATCCATCCGGTGAAATCCATGCGCGGCATTGGTCTGACGCATGCATTAGCCGACATTAGCGGTCTCTCGTTTGATCGCATTTTTATGATCACCCAACCCGATGGCACCTTTATTACTGCCCGCCAGTTTCCGCAGATGGTGCGCTTTACGCCATCACCGCTGACGGATGGTCTGCATCTGACCGCACCGGACGGCAGCAGCGCAGTGATCCGCTTTGCTGATTTTGCGCCCGACGCCGCCCCAACGGAAGTCTGGGGTAACCATTTTACCGCACAGGTTGCGCCCGATGAGATTAACCGCTGGCTGAGCCACTTTTTCTCGCGTGATGTCCAGCTTCGCTGGGTGGGATCGACGCTGACCCGCCGGGTAAAGCGTCACGAAGATGTCCCATTATCCTTTGCGGATGGCTTCCCTTATTTGCTCACCAACGAAGCTTCACTGCGTGATTTACAACAACGCTGCCCGGCCAGCGTCAAAATGGAGCAATTCCGTCCCAACCTGGTGGTGACGGGCGCGCAGGCGTGGGAAGAAGACAACTGGAAAGTGGTGCGCATTGGCGATGTGATTTTTGATGTGGTCAAACCGTGCAGCCGCTGCGTGTTTACGACTGTCAGCCCGGAAAAGGGTCAAAAACACCCTACCGGCGAGCCATTAACGACGCTGCAAGGGTTCCGTACCGCGCAGGACAATGGCGACGTGGATTTTGGGCAGAACATGATTGCCCGCAACAGCGGTGTGATCCGGGTGGGTGATGAGGTTACCATTCTGGCTACCGCTCCGGCTAAAATTTACGGTGCCGGTGCCGTGGCGGAAACATTGTCACCAGAAGTCCTGCCGGAAGGCGCAGTGGATATCAGTTGGCAGGGGCAGACGTTTCGCGGTAACAACCAGCAAGTGCTGCTGGAACAGCTTGAAAATCAGGGGATTCGCGTACCCTACTCCTGTCGGGCGGGAGTCTGCGGCTGTTGCCGGATACGGTTAGTGGAAGGTGACGTCAGCGCCATGAAAAAATCGGCGGTCGCGCAGGATGGTTCGATTCTCTGCTGTAGCTGTATACCGAAGACATCACTGCGGCTGGAGGCTTAAACCGCCTGTTCATAGCGAATGCCAACGGCGTGCGTGTGCGGCTTCAGGCGATCGTTCATGATTTTGATCGCATCGCCAAGCTGCATCGTACGACCGGCAATGACCACGCCAGGCTGCGCCAGCAGACAGAGCGTTGCGTTTTCACCCGGTTCCACCACCAGCAAATTGACGCACTCCTGCGTGTCACTCAGCCAGACGCAGGCCCCTTCTCCCGTCGCAGGCGACCAAAGTTCGCCGTGAGATAAAAAGTGCCAGCTTTTCGGCATTTGCGGTTTCAGGAAGCGAATGGCGACCAATGCATTGAGCACCAGCTCTGCACGTTGCTCATTGGACAAATCGAGATCGCGGCATTTTTCATCAAAAGAGAAATAGAGAGCCGCATCGTCGACACAAAAACCTGAGGGCGAAAAAGCATCCGGTGTCAGCATTTTACCGGCAAAGCGCGAACGAAATAACATGCCGTTGGCTAAGTCGAGCATCATACGGTCATGCTCGCCATCAAAATACCAGCGCCAATTGTCGTCAGGTTTAATTCGCATTTTCCTCTCCCGTCCCCATAAACATCCTGTTACTTTTTCATCCTTTTTGCCGCCTCGGTTATTACCCTAATAATGAAAGACTAAAATGTTTAAATTAGCAACAGTGACGGAATATAAAACAACCAGGGCGGGAAATAAAGCCCTGGTGGTTCAGGAAAAGGAAAAAAGATTAGATATGGGTGACAATTTCTTTAATCAGTGGCGGGCCTTTAAAAATAAAGCCAGAATAAATTTGCACCAGTGTTGCGCCTGCGGCCACTTTTTCCCGAGCGGCGATCACCGAGTCAATGCCGCCGACACCGATAATAGGTAACTGACCCTGTAATTCCTGAGACAGACGGCGAATTATTTCAGTACTTTTTAATTGTAATGGACGGCCACTTAAACCACCGGTTTCATCACAATGTTTCATTCCCTGCACGAGGGATCTATCCAGCGTCGTATTGGTAGCGATAACGCCGTCAATATTGTGGCGAACTAAACTGTCCGCCACCTGGATCAATTCTTCTTGCGAAAGATCCGGTGCGATCTTCACCGCTACCGGTACATATTTATGGTGGCGATTCTGTAGATCGTTTTGCTTATTTTTAATTGCCGAAAGCAGATCATCCAGCGCTTCGCCATATTGCAGGGTACGTAACCCCGGCGTATTCGGCGACGAGATATTAATCGCGATATAACCTGCATAAGCATAGATTTTCTCCATACAAATCAGGTAGTCATCTTTGCCCTGCTCGACTGGCGTATCTTTATTTTTGCCAATATTGATACCGAGTACACCGTCAAAATGCGCTTTCTTAACATTCTCGACCAGGTTATCAACACCGAGATTATTAAAGCCCATCCGGTTGATCAAACCTTCGGCATCTACCAGACGGAAGATCCTCGGTTTGTCATTGCCCGGCTGTGGACGAGGCGTCACGGTGCCGATTTCGATGGAGCCGAACCCCATCGCCCCAAGTGCATCAATGCATTCGCCGTTTTTATCCAGACCTGCCGCCAGTCCAAGCGGATTCTTAAAGGTCAGCCCCATACATTTTACCGGTTTCTCCGGTACACGCTGGCGGACAAGCGCTTCCAGCGGTGTGCCCGTGACACGGCGTAATTGTTGAAATGTTAATTCATGAGCGCGCTCTGGATCGAGCTGGAAAAGGGCTTTACGAACGAAGGGATAGTACATGAACTCTCCTGGATTCCCGGTGTGCAAACCGGGGGCGTATTATCTGCGAAACCCCCGGCAAATGGAATTGACCTGCGGCAAAAAAAGCTGATTTGGCGCAATCGTTTTCCCTTCCCCCTCCGCTTTATGCAATTTTTGGCAATTTTTCTTCAAATAAATCATTTAGTGGAATAAATCGCCTCTGTCACACTGCTTTAAATTGTTATGAATGTTACTTAAAAGCAAACAATTAGTTATAAGGAGCTACTATGCGCGTTGTCACTCTCGCCGGAAGTCCGCGCTTCCCGTCCCGCTCCAGTGCACTGCTGGAGTATGCTCGTGAGCGTCTGAGCGCCCGGGATATCGAGGTCTGCCACTGGCACTTACATAACTTCGCGCCAGAAGATCTGCTGTACGCTAACTTTGATAGCCCGGCTTTACAAACGCTTATTGAGCAGTTGAAAAGCGCGGACGGATTGATTGTCGCTACCCCCATTTATAAAGCCTCCTTTTCCGGCGCCCTGAAAACGCTGCTGGATTTGCTTCCCGAACGCGCACTGGAAGGCAAGGTGGTTTTACCGCTGGCGACCGGCGGAACCGTGGCGCATATGCTGGCGGTGGATTACGCCCTGAAGCCTGTTCTCAGCGCGCTCAAAGCGCAAGAGATCCTGCATGGCGTTTTTGCTGACGACAGTCAGGTACTGGACTACCAGCATAAACCCAGCCTGAGTCCCAATCTGCAAACCCGTCTTGATAGCGCACTGGAAACCTTCTGGCAGGCGCTGCACCGCCGCGACATTCAGGCTCCCGATTTCCATACGACACAGGGAGTCGCTCATGTTTAACGCTTTCAAACATCGCGCACAGTGGCTGGTGATCGGAGGACTGCTGACCGTGTCCGGTTGGGTACATGCCGCCGAACCTGCGCCGGATGGGTTACGCATCGGCTATCAGAAAGGCAGTGTCAGTATGGTGCTGGCGAAAAGCCATGAATTGCTGGAAAAACGTTACCCGAACACCAAAGTATCCTGGGTGGAATTCCCGGCAGGCCCGCAGATGCTGGAGGCACTCAACGTCGGCAGCATTGATATTGGCAGCACTGGCGATATTCCACCGATTTTTGCCCAAGCTGCTGGTGCGGATCTGGTTTATGTCGGCGTAGAACCCCCTAAGCCGAAAGCAGAAGTGATCCTTGTGGCGGAAAACAGTGCCATTAAAACGGTTGCCGATCTGAAAGGGCATAAAGTGGCTCTGCAGAAGGGGTCCAGCTCCCATAACTTGCTGCTGCGCGCCCTGCAAGAAGCCGGACTGAAGTTTACAGATATTCAACCTGTCTTCCTGACGCCGGCCGATGCCCGCGCAGCCTTCCAACAGGGGAATGTCGACGCCTGGGCCATCTGGGATCCGTACTATTCCGCGGCTCTGTTACAAGGCGGCGTGCGGGTATTAAAAGATGGCACCACGCTGAAACAGACCGGCTCTTTCTATTTAGCGGCACGCCCCTACGCAGAGAAGAATGGCGCCTTTATCCAGGGGGTACTGGACACCTTTAGTGAAGCGGATGCACTCACCATCAGCCACCGTGACGAAAGTGTCGCACTGCTGGCAAAAACGATGGGGTTACCACAGCCCGTTATCGCGACTTACTTTGATCATCGCCCCCCGACCAAAATCGGACCGGTAAACGATGCCATCGCCGCGCTGCAACAGCAAACGGCCGATCTGTTTTATGCCAACCACCTGCTACCGAAGAAAGTGGATATCCGTACCCGCATCTGGCAGCCAACCCAAGAAGGAGCCAAGTTATGAGCCTGAATCTGTTCTGGTTTTTGCCTACCCACGGTGACGGTCACTACCTGGGGACCGATTACGGCTCCCGGGCAGTGGATCATGCCTATTTACAACAGATTGCCCAAGCGGCGGACCGTCTGGGATTTAGCGGTGTACTGATCCCAACCGGACGCTCCTGCGAAGATGCCTGGCTGGTGGCCGCCTCCCTGATCCCGGTCACGCAACGTCTGAAATTCCTCGTCGCCCTGCGCCCAAGCGTCACCTCCGTCACCGTCGCCGCCCGCCAGGCCGCCACACTGGATCGCCTGTCTAACGGCCGGGCATTGTTTAACCTCGTGACTGGCAGCGATCCGCAGGAACTGGCAGGGGACGGTGTATTTCTTGATCATAC
This sequence comes from Kosakonia oryzendophytica, assembly GCF_900094925.1. Taxonomy (GTDB): domain Bacteria; phylum Pseudomonadota; class Gammaproteobacteria; order Enterobacterales; family Enterobacteriaceae; genus Kosakonia; species Kosakonia oryzendophytica. The sequence continues at coordinate 163,017 of NZ_FMAY01000010.1, forward strand.
CGAGCGTTACGCAGCATCATCGGAATTCACCCATGTCTGGCGACGCCTGCTGGAAGGCGAGACGGTCGATTTCCAGGGCAAACATGTTCATGTGCGCGGCGCGAAGTTATTTTTCCCCCCCGTTCAGCAACCGCGCCCGCCGCTCTATTTCGGGGGGTCATCAGATGTGGCGCAAGATCTGGCCGCGGAACAAGTCGATCTCTATCTGACCTGGGGCGAGCCCCCTGAACAGGTAAAAGAGAAAATTGCCCAGGTGCGCGCCAAAGCAGCCGCTCACGGGCGCCGCGTTCGCTTCGGCATTCGCCTGCATGTGATCGTGCGTGAAACCACTGCGGAAGCCTGGCAAGCAGCAAACAACCTCATCTCGCATCTGGATGACGACACCATTGCCAAAGCGCAGGCGGCATTTGCACGCCAGGACTCCGTCGGCCAGCAACGTATGGCGGCACTGCATAACGGTCAACGCGATAACCTGGAAATCAGCCCCAATTTGTGGGCTGGCCCAGGCCTGGTGCGCGGCGGCGCAGGAACGGCGCTGGTGGGCGACGGCCCAACAGTAGCGGCGCGCATTAACGAGTATGCGGCACTGGGAATAGACAGTTTTATTCTTTCTGGTTATCCGCATCTGGAAGAGGCGTATCGGGTGGGCGAACTGTTGTTCCCACACCTCGATGTCGCTATCCCGCAGATCCCGCAACCGCAATCGTTGCCGCTTCAGGGCGAGACGGTGGCGAATGAGTTTATCCCCCGAAAAGTGGCGCAAAGCTGAGGAGTCATCATGGCTGCACAGAACAGAGGGTTGCTGCGTATCGCACCGTGGTTACTGCCCACCGGGATCGTGATCGTCTGGCAAATCGCTTCATCGACTGGTTGGCTCTCCACCCGCATTCTTCCGTCACCGGAAGGCGTGCTGGAGGCCTTCTGGACGCTGAGCGCAAGCGGAGAACTGTGGCAGCATCTGGCCATCAGTTCCTGGCGTGCGGCGATTGGCTTCTCTATTGGCGGCAGCATCGGTTTGACGTTGGGGTTGATAAGCGGTCTGTCGCCTTGGGGAGAGCGGCTGCTGGACACCTCTATCCAGATGTTGCGTAACATCCCGCATCTGGCATTGATCCCCTTGGTCATCCTGTGGTTTGGCATCGACGAGAGCGCGAAAATATTCCTCGTCGCTTTGGGTACGCTGTTTCCGGTGTATATCAATACCTGGCATGGGATCCGCAATATCGATCGTGGACTGGTGGAAATGGCGCGTAGCTATGGTTTAACCGGTTTTGCGCTCTTTATCCACGTGATCCTGCCGGGTGCCCTACCCTCAATTATGGTCGGTGTGCGCTTTGCCCTTGGTCTGATGTGGCTGACCTTAATTGTGGCCGAGACGATTTCAGCGAATGCAGGCATCGGTTACCTGGCCATGAACGCACGGGAGTTCTTGCAAACCGATGTGGTAGTGGTGGCGATTATCCTCTACGCCCTGCTCGGCAAACTGGCTGATGTGAGTGCACAACTGCTGGAGCGCCTGTGGTTGCGTTGGCATCCGGCTTATCATGAGAAGGAGGCAAATGCATGACGACCGCCCGACTCACTCAAGGAATCCCCTTGTTATTAAATGGCGTAAGCAAGCACTACGGTGATAACGCCGTATTGAAGGGGCTGGATTTGCACATTGCTGCCGGTCAGTTTATTGCCGTGGTGGGGCGTAGCGGCGGCGGCAAGAGTACCTTACTGCGTCTGCTGGCTGGCCTCGAATCCCCAAACAGCGGTGAACTGCTGGCGGGAAACACGCCACTGGCGCAGATCCAGAATGACACGCGAATGATGTTTCAGGATGCACGCCTGCTGCCATGGAAATCGGTTATCGATAATGTCGGTCTGGGTCTGAAGGGCTCCTGGCGCGAGGCCGCACAAGAAGCGCTCCGGTCAGTAGGGCTGGCGCAGCGCGCAACGGAGTGGCCTGCCGCGCTCTCTGGTGGGCAAAAACAGCGCGTCGCACTGGCGCGTGCGCTGGTACATCAACCCGGACTGCTACTACTCGATGAACCCCTTGGCGCACTGGATGCACTAACACGTCTTGAGATGCAGGCGCTGATCACGGAACTGTGGCAATTACACGGGTTTACGGTAGTGCTGGTCACGCACGATGTCAGCGAAGCCGTGGCCATGGCCGATCGCGTCCTGCTGATTGAAGAAGGGAAAATTGGTCTGGATTTGGCCATCGATATTCCCCGCCCGCGCCGGACGGGTTCGGCCAGACTGGCGGAGTTAGAAGAAACAGTACTGAACCGGGTCATGCAGCGTGGCGAATCAGAAAGCACAGTTGTGCCACAAACCCGCCATGCCTGAGAATTTGTCGCTTTCGCCGGTTACAAAGCACTATTTACAGGCCCGGAAAGCGTCGCGCTACCGGGCCTGATTGCCGGACTATGCCAGCGCTTTGCTGACTTTCTCGTACAGGTCGCCAGACAGGTTCGGCAACGCTTTTAACTGCTCCAGCGCTGCGCGCATCAACGCCTGACGTTTGGCGTCATAACGTTTCAGGCGGATCAGCGGCTCAATCAGACGCGACGCTACCTGCGGGTTGCGGCTATTAAGCTCAGTCAGCATTTCGACCAGGAACTGATAACCACTGCCATCCTGCGCATGGAATGCCGCCGGGTTGCTGCCGGCAAAAGCACCGATGAGCGAACGAATGCGGTTCGGGTTGCTCAGGCTGAACGAACGGTGTTTCAGCAAACCACGCACCGTTTCCAGCACATTGCTCGCCGGGCTGGTGGCCTGCAGGATAAACCACTTATCCATCACCAGACCGTCATGATGCCATTTGTCATCATATTCCTGCATCAGCGCATCGCGGCACGGTAACTGTGCGGCCACAGCGGCTGAAAGCGCAGCCAGCGCATCGGTCATGTTGTCGGCATCGTGATACTGCTGACTCACCAGTTTGTCACCCAATTGCGCGTCGCCAAAGGCCAGGAAGCGCAGGCAGGTGTTACGTAAAGCGCGCTTGCCGATATCTGCATGCTCCACCTGGTAATGGCTTAATTTGTTGGCGTTATACACAGCAAGGAACTCATCTGCCAGCTCAGTGGCAAGCGTACGCGTCAGGGCTTCACGCACCGCGGTGATCGCGATGGGATCGATAACGTCAAACAGTTCGGCAATCTCATTCGCTGATGGCAGCGTCAGAATCTCGGCAGCCAGCGCCGGATCGATGGCCTCGTCCAGCAGGATAGCCCGGAAGGCATCTGCCACATGCAACGGCAACGACAACGCCTGACCCTGCTGATGACGTGCAACGTTCAGCTTGATATGCGTGGCCAGCAGACTTTGCGCCGCATCCCAGCGGGAGAAATCGTTGCTGGCATGACGCATTAAAAACGTGAGCTGCTGGTCGCTCCATTTGTATTCCAGTTTCACCGGCGCAGAGAACTCACGCAGCAGTGAGGGCACTGGCTGGAAATAGACATTATCAAACACAAATGTCTGCTCGGTCTGTGTCACGTTCAGTACGTGGTGTACCGGGTGACCGCCTTTTTGCAGCGGGATCACCTTCCCTTCGTTATCGTACAGTTCAATATCAAACGGGATGTGCAGCGGCTGCTTGTCTTGCTGCTCCGCGGTTGGCGGTGTGCGCTGGCTGATGGTCAGCGTATACTGCTCGGTATTCGGGTTGTAGTCGTCCTGCACCGTCACAATCGGCGTGCCCGCCTGACTGTACCAACGACGGAAATGCGAGAGGTCGATATTAGAAGCATCCTCCATCGCCTGCACGAAATCGTCACAGGTCGCTGCGCTGCCATCGTGACGCTCAAAATAGAGCTGCATCCCTTTCTGGAAGTTCTCTTCGCCCAGCAGCGTGTGCATCATGCGGATCACTTCAGCACCCTTTTCGTAAACCGTCAGGGTATAGAAGTTGTTCATTTCAATGACTTTGTCCGGACGGATGGGGTGCGCCATCGGGCTGGCGTCTTCCGCAAACTGCATGCCGCGCATGGTGCGTACATTATTGATGCGGTTAACTGCACGGGAACCGAGATCGGAACTGAACTCCTGGTCGCGGAACACTGTGAGTCCCTCTTTCAGGCTGAGCTGGAACCAGTCGCGGCAGGTGACACGGTTACCTGTCCAGTTATGGAAATATTCATGCCCTATAACACGTTCAATATCGAGGTAATCTTTATCGGTTGCAGTATCTGTCCGGGCAAGAACATATTTCGAGTTGAAGATGTTCAGCCCTTTGTTTTCCATCGCCCCCATATTAAAGAAGTCGACGGCAACGATCATATAGATGTCGAGATCGTACTCCAGGCCGAAGCGCTCTTCGTCCCACTTCATGGAATTCTTCAGCGACGTCATCGCCCACGGCGCGCGATCAAGATTGCCGCGGTCGACATACAGCTCCAGCGCCACCTCGCGCCCGGAGCGGGTCGTAAACGTGTCGCGCAGTACGTCAAAATCGCCTGCGACAAGGGCAAATAAATAGCAGGGTTTCGGGAAGGGATCCTGCCACTGAACCCAGTGACGGCCATCGCCCAGTTCCCCCTGGTCAATACGGTTACCGTTCGACAGCAGGAACGGATAACGGGTTTTATCAGCGATCAATTTGGTGGTAAACCGCGCCAGTACATCCGGGCGATCAAGATACCAGGTAATGTGACGGAACCCCTCCGCCTCACATTGAGTACACAGCGCTTCGCCAGACTGGTACAACCCTTCCAGCGCAGTATTCGCCGCCGGGCTGATTTCATTCACGATACGCAGGGTAAAACGATCCGGCAGGCCATCAATGACCAGTTGGTTGCCTTCTTCTATTTTATAGTTCGACCATGGAGCATCGTTGACATGGAGAGAGAGCAGTGTCAGCTCGCCGCCATCGAGGCGAAGCGGTACGACAGAGGCGCTATGGCGCGACACGTTACTCAGCGCGGTAACGACCGTTTTGGTGGCGTCGAGCTCAAAGGTCAAGTCAATATCGCTAATCAGGTAATCCGGCGCACGGTAATCGTGGCGGTATTTGGCTTGTGGCTGTTGTGTCATAAAAAACCTTTAGCATCTTCTGTTTGGTTACGACTCCAGTCTATTCCGGTTGCGGAGAACGCGCCACGCAGAATGTTCATCTTTTAAGAGGGAAAAGCTCTGGTTTGCTACATTTTGGCAACAGGAGGCACGAAATGCCATCGACCCATTCCGTGCGATATGGTGTGATCGGGGTTCAATAACCTGGTAAACAAGGTATACTCCAGCGACGACCTGCTTTGTTTATTGTACTAAACGCTCCTGTAAGAGGATGCTTCTGCGCACCATGACTCAACTCGCTTTCCCTGGTCTGCAAACGCTGCTGGATACCGACGCTTACAAGCTGCACATGCAGCAAGCGGTGTTCCATCATTATTACGATGTGCACGTTTCAGCAGAGTTCCGCTGCCGTGGCGACGATCTGCTCGGCATCTACGCCGACGCGATCCGTGAACATGTGGATGCCATGCAACACCTGCGTTTGCAGGATGACGAGTACCACTGGCTGTCCGGTCTGCCTTTCTTTAAATCCGACTATCTCACCTGGTTGCGCGATTTTCGTTACGATCCGCAGCAAGTGGCTATTAGCAACGACAACGGCAAACTCAACATTCGTCTCTCCGGCCCGTGGCGCGAAGTGATCATGTGGGAAGTACCGCTGCTGGCGGTCATCAGTGAAGTGGTGCATCGCTGCCGTTCGCCTCAAGCGGGCGTAGAGCAGGCTCTGCTGCATCTGGAAGAAAAACTGGCGGATTTTGCTGCGCGCACGGCCGGGAAGGACATGTCCCGTTTTCGTCTGATGGATTTCGGCACCCGTCGCCGTTTCTCCCGCGATGTTCAGCAGGCAATTGTAAAACGCCTGCAGCAGGAACCGTGGTTTGTTGGCACCAGTAATTACGATCTGGCGCGCCGGTTGTCATTGACGCCAATGGGAACCCAGGCACATGAGTGGTTCCAGGCGCATCAGCAAATCAGCCCAAATCTCGCCACCAGTCAACGCGCGGCGCTGGCGGCCTGGCTGGAAGAGTACCCATCGCAATTAGGCATTGCGCTGACGGATTGCATCACCATGGATGCGTTTTTACGCGACTTTGGCCCGGAATTCGCGACCCGTTATCAAGGATTGCGTCATGACTCCGGGGATCCGGTGGAATGGGGGGAGAAAGCCATCGCCCATTACGAAAAACTCGGGATTAACCCCCTTACAAAAACGCTGGTATTCTCCGATAACCTCGATCTGAACAAAGCGCTCGAACTTTATAGCCACTTTACCTCACGCGTTAATCTTAGTTTTGGTATTGGCACCCGTTTAACCTGCGATATTCCTCAGGTAAAGCCGCTCAATATTGTCATTAAGCTGGTGGAGTGCAACGGTAAACCGGTGGCGAAATTGTCAGACAGTCCGGGGAAAACCATCTGCCATGATAAGGCGTTTGTCCGCGCACTGCGTAAAGCATTTGACCTGCCTCAGGTCAAAAAAGCCAGCTAATCGCCAGGGAGCCAGACGGCTCCCTTCTTTTTGTCGACAATTTATTAATTGTTCTTGCGAATTCTGCTTGTCTGATGGCGTATGCCAGGTAACATAGATATCCCCCCTTATCGGGCGGACAAGTGTTTATTTTTTCCGACTATTAACAGAGAGAATATTATGAGCGTTGTGCCTGTAGCCGACGTATTCCATAGCCGCGTTGCCGTTGACAGCGAAGTCACCGTACGCGGATGGGTGCGCACCCGCCGAGATTCTAAAGCTGGTATCTCCTTCCTCGCCGTTTATGACGGCTCCTGCTTTAATCCTGTACAGGCCGTTATTAATAATTCTCTGCCCAATTACAATGACGAAGTGCTGCGTCTGACCACCGGTTGCTCCGTTATCGTCACCGGTAAAGTTGTGGCTTCGCCGGGCGAAGGCCAGAGTCTGGAAATTCAGGCAACCCGTGTTGAGGTGACAGGCTGGGTTGAAGATCCGGATACCTATCCGATGGCAGCAAAACGCCACAGTATCGAGTATCTGCGTGAAGTCGCACATCTTCGCCCACGCACGAACCTGATCGGTGCCGTTGCTCGCGTTCGCCATACGCTGGCGCAGGCGCTGCATCGCTTCTTTAATGAGCAAGGATTCTTCTGGGTTTCCACGCCGCTGATCACCGCGTCTGATACCGAAGGTGCAGGTGAGATGTTCCGCGTTTCGACGCTGGATATGGAAAACCTGCCGCGTACGCCGGAAGGCAAAGTAGATTATGACAAAGATTTCTTCGGCAAAGAGTCTTTCCTGACCGTATCGGGGCAGCTCAACGGTGAAACTTACGCCTGCGCGCTGTCGAAAATCTACACCTTTGGCCCGACCTTCCGTGCGGAAAACTCCAACACCAGCCGCCATCTGGCGGAGTTCTGGATGCTGGAACCAGAAGTGGCTTTTGCCGACCTGGATGATAACGCCCGTCTGGCCGAAGCGATGCTGAAATATGCTTTCAAAGCCGTCCTGGATGAACGTATGGATGACCTGAAGTTCTTCGAAGAACGGGTCGACAAAGATGCCATTGGCCGTCTGCAGCGCTTTATTGCGGCAGATTTCGCGCAGGTGGATTACACCGATGCGGTAGCCATTCTGGAGAAATGTGGCGAGACGTTTGAAAACCCGGTGTACTGGGGCGTCGATCTGGCTTCTGAACACGAACGTTACCTGGCGGAGAAGCACTTTAAAGCGCCGGTCGTGGTGAAAAACTACCCGAAAGATATCAAAGCGTTCTATATGCGCCTTAACGATGACGGTAAAACCGTGGCGGCGATGGACGTGCTGGCGCCGGGCATTGGTGAAATCATCGGTGGTTCTCAGCGTGAAGAGCGTCTGGATGTTCTGGATGCCCGCATGGCCGAAATGGGGCTGAATAAAGAAGACTACTGGTGGTATCGCGACCTGCGCCGTTATGGCACTGTGCCGCATGCCGGTTTTGGTCTCGGTTTTGAGCGCCTGATCGCTTACGTAACAGGCGTACAGAACGTGCGTGACGTTATCCCGTTCCCACGCACCCCGCGCAACGCGACATTCTGATCGACCCAATAAAAATATGAAGGCCAGCCCGAGCGCTGGCCTTTTTTTTATCTCTTTTTTTACCCTGTTAATCTGCATTCAGAACGCAGACACATTTTTACTCACTTTCTTACCTGCCCGGTTATTTTCTGCACCATATTGGGTTAGAACCACTCTGTACAAAAAATCAACACCGATGTTGTTGCCCATTTTTACCTCCACGTGATTTCGCACGTTTGGTTAAAAACAGAGCAGCTATCCGGATGGCTAAATGAAGTTATAAGAAAATACAGGATGAGAGGGATTCCGGGATAAGAAAAGCCGTTATCTCAATTAAACATAAGTAATTCATATAAATAGGAATGAAGATGCTGTTTTTAGCAGCAGTCAGTTCGGAATTATGAAGTGGTTCACAAAGTTCCCTAAAATTAATAAATTCTTACACAATATTTCTTTTCGTTACCGCTTTAAGACATTTGTAGCACTTTCAGGGTAGCGAAACGCTGACATGTTTGGAAAGATGCCTTTCAGACACAGAAAGACACCAAACTCTCATCAATAGTTCCGTAAATGTTTATTGACGGAATTTATTGGCGGCAGTGGCAGGTGTTAAAAAAAACCAATGAGGGTAATAAATAATGATGAAGCGCAATATCCTGGCAGTGGTTATCCCTGCCCTGCTGGTAGCGGGCGCAGCTAACGCTGCAGAAATCTATAACAAAGATGGCAACAAAGTTGATATCTACGGTAAAGCTGTAGGTCTGCATTACTTCTCTGATAACGATGGCAACGACGGCGACAAAACTTATGCTCGTCTTGGCTTCAAAGGCGAAACCAAAATCAACGATCAGCTGACTGGTTATGGCCGTTGGGAATACAACTTCCAGGGCAACAACTCTGAAGGCTCTGATGCTCAGACTGACAACAAAACCCGTCTGGCATTTGCTGGTCTGAAATTTGGCGACGCAGGTTCTTTCGACTACGGTCGTAACCTCGGTCTGGTATACGATGCTATCAGCGTGACCGATATGCTGCCGGAATTCGGTGGTGATACCAGCAACAGCGATAACTTCTTCTCTGGCCGTAACGGTGGTCTGGCGACTTACCGTAACACCAACTTCTTCGGACTGGTTGATGGTCTGAACTTTGGTGTTCAGTATCTGGGCAAAAACGATCGCGCTGGTAACGTAACTCGTTCCAACGGCGACGGCTGGGCGACTTCTGTAAGTTATGACTTCCAGGGCTTCGGCATCGTTGGTGCTTACGGCGCAGCTGACCGTACCAATGATCAGCAGGCTAACACCAATTACGGCACTTCTGGCGAAAAAGCTGAGCAGTGGGCAACTGGTCTGAAATATGATGCGAACAACATCTACCTGGCAGCACTGTACGGTGAAACCCGTAATGCTACCCGCATGAGCACCACACTTCCGGGTGCCAGCGCTCCTACTAGCGGTTACCTGAACAAAACTCAGGACTTCTCTGTTGTAGCACAGTACCAGTTCGACTTCGGTCTGCGTCCGTCCATCGCTTACTACAAATCTAAAGCGAAAGATGTTGCAGGTGTTGGTAGCGAAGACTTCATCAACTACATCGAAGTGGGCGCAACTTACTACTTCAACAAAAACATGTCTACCTATGTTGATTACCAGATCAACCAGATCGACAAAGACAACAAACTGGGCATCAACTCTGACGACACCGTTGCCGTTGGTATCGTTTACCAGTTCTAATCAGTCACCCCTCGACTGTTATATGCGTATCAAACAGGGCTCCGGCCCTGTTTTTTTATGTCTGCGATATAAAGACCGATGACTTTTGAAAAGTATCGCGCTTTTTATCGCAAACGGTTGGCAATTCACGTATCTCCCGTTAACCTGATAGCGGATCTCCCTTCTGTCATCAAAATGGAACCTCGTCATGTTTGAGAATATAACCGCCGCTCCTGCCGATCCTATTCTGGGTCTGGCCGATCTGTTTCGCGCCGATGAACGCCCCAATAAAATCAACTTAGGGATCGGTGTCTATAAAGATGAAACCGGCAAGACCCCGGTGCTGACCAGCGTAAAAAAAGCGGAACTTTATCTGCTGGAAAATGAGACCACCAAAAATTACCTCGGCATCGACGGTATTCCTGAATTTGGCCGTTGCACCCAGGAACTGCTGTTCGGCAAAGGCAGCGCGATTATCAACGACAAACGTGCACGCACAGCGCAAACCCCTGGTGGTACCGGCGGTCTGCGCGTAGCGGCGGATTTCCTTGCCAAAAACACCTCTGCAAAACGCGTATGGGTAAGCAACCCAAGCTGGCCGAACCATAAAGGCGTCTTCAACTCTGCCGGTCTGGAAGTGTGTGAATACGCTTACTACGACGCGCAGAATCACGCACTGGACTTCGACGGTATGCTGGCCAGCCTGAATAACGCACAAGCGGGCGACGTGGTGCTGTTCCACGGCTGCTGCCATAACCCGACCGGTATCGATCCCACGCTTGAACAGTGGGAGACGCTGGCGAAGCTGTCCGTTGAAAAAGGCTGGCTGCCGCTGTTTGACTTTGCTTACCAGGGCTTTGCCCGCGGTCTGGAAGAAGACGCTGAAGGGTTGCGCGCGTTTGCTGCGCTGCATAAAGAGTTGCTGGTTGCCAGTTCCTTCTCGAAAAACTTTGGTCTGTACAATGAGCGTGTTGGTGCCTGCACGCTGGTTTGTGCTGATGCAGAAAGCGCCGATCGCGCCTTCAGCCAGATGAAATCGGTCATTCGTGCGAACTACTCTAACCCACCAGCGCATGGCGCTTCCGTGGTGGCGACGATCCTCAGCAATGAAGCTTTGCGCGCAATCTGGGAACAGGAACTGACCGATATGCGCCAGCGTATCCAGCGCATGCGTCTGCTGTTTGTGAATACGCTGCAGGAGAAAGGCGCGGATCGTGATTTCAGCTTTATCACGAAACAGAATGGCATGTTCTCATTCAGCGGCCTGACCAAAGATCAGGTGCTGCGTCTGCGCGAAGAATTTGGGATTTACGCCGTGGCATCCGGGCGTATTAACGTAGCGGGCATGACGCCGGACAATATGGCACCGCTGTGTGAAGCCATCGTTGCTGTGCTGTAACCCGTGGTGAAAAAAAGGGTCGCCACGGCGACCCTTTTTTATTTACCAGACTGGCTGCTCATCCTGCAAAAACGGGTTATGCAGCCGTTCATCACCCAGCGTCGACAGAGGACCGTGGCCGGGAATAAACGTCACATCATCGCCAAGCGGCAATAACTTGCGTTTGATGGAGTCAATCAGTTGCGCATGGTTGCCCTGCGGGAAATCGCTGCGCCCTACGCCGCCTTTAAACACCACATCGCCGGAAATCAGCAAACGCGATTGCGCGTCGAAGAACACCACGTGACCCGGCGTATGCCCCGGGCAGTGCAACACCTGTAAACTCACTTTGCCCACGCTGACCGTATCGCCTTCATCCAGCCAGCGATCCGGCGTCAGCGGCTGACAATCATCAAGACCAAACATCCGGCTTTGCGCCGGTAAGCCTTGCAGCCAGAACTCATCTTGCTTTTCCGGGCCGATAATAGGCACACCATAATGCTGTGCTACTTCAGCCGCCGCGCCAACGTGATCGAGATGACCATGCGTCAGCAGAATCTGCGTGAGCGTCAGGCCGGAAGCATCCACTTCCTGAATAATACGCTCAGCATCACCGCCAGGATCGACCACGGCGGCAAGTTGGGTTTGTTCACACCAGACAAGCGAACAGTTCTGGGAGAATGCGGTAACCGGAATAATACGATAGTTCATGCTGCTCCTGTAGCTCAGGCCTGAGGTTTACCAGTGCCGAAGCGGCCCGGTATCAATATGCACAAAGTTGCTGCTGGGGTAATATCCTACACCACCCGCGCGCAGAGATAACGCAGCTTTGCGAATATTGCTCAGAGAAATCCCTTCGATATGAAAATCCATGGCCTGCCCTTTGGTGTGATAACTCTTTTTCGCCACTCCACGGCTATGCTCACGAAGTTCATTATTGGTATCAACAGAACGATAACCAGAAACGAGTTGCACAGGTTTGCGTGTTCCTAACAGCCCCTGCAGACGATAAAGCTGATCAAACAGACGAGGATCGATGCTTTTGATCTTATTCGCGCGATAATCACGGAAAAAGTGGTTAAGTTTTGCTAATTCATCCTGAATATAGCCCCTGCCGTCGAAAAACTCGGCTTTAATAGATTCTCCGGTATGAAGATTATTAAGCGTCAGAATACGCGGGCGTGGAGTAGAAAGGGTGGCAAATGCCTGCGTCGGCAAGAAGGATGCGCCGAGAGCGACCCCACCTAAAGCAAGCAGTTTGCGACGATTAGCGTCAAATTTATCCATGATAATCAGGTCTTCAGGCAACATAAAATTGAACGTAATTTATGCACTTTTATGCGCACGAGAGGCACCTTACCGGGCATCAAAGTCCACGTCAAGGTTGCCTCATCCCAGCAAATACGGGCTCTGTAGCTTACCTGACCCGTTTTTCACCTTTTCTTACGACAACGTTATTTTACGAACTGCTTCATTTACCTGATTAATTGCTCCGCTTTTGGCAGGATTTGTGCACCGGATCGCGCCGTCAGATCATAATTGTAAATATCTGTACGATACTGCGTGCGACCATCAGCCCCGACAAACGCCGTCAAATAATAGAAATTGACCGGAATATCCTGACGGATATTCACGTAACGGGTATCCCCTTGCTTCAACGCATCGGAAATACGCGCGTCATTCCAGCCGGCATCCTGCAGAAGCATATTCGCCAACTCAGAGGCTTTATTCACACGTACACAGCCTGAACTCAGTGCCCGCGTCTCTTTCTGGAACAGGTTATGGTTCGGCGTATCGTGCAAATAGATAGCGTCAGAACTCGGCATATTGAACTTATAGCGGCCCAGCGAGTTCTGCGCACCAGGTGCCTGCTGGAACCGGAACGGCAGGTTTGATGGCGTAATTGTCGCCCAATCCACCATAGAGGGATCGATCGCTTCCTTGCTGTTCCAGCCGCGGAGCACGGTATAGCCATGGCGTTCCAGATAACCCGGATCACTCCACACTTTCGGCAGGATGTCTTTTCGCGCCAGCGTTGGTGGAACATTCCACGGCGGGTTGACCACGACATTGCTTAGCGCGCTGCTCATCATCGGCGTTTTACGATCGGGTCGGCCGACAATCACCCTTGATGCCAGCACCGGGTTACCGTTCAGGTAATAAACCAGTGAATATTCCGGAATATTCACCATAATTCCGGTCGCGAGATTACCGGGCAGCAGGCGAAGGCGTTGAATATTCAGTGCCAGCACGGCTGCACGTTGCGCCGGGCTAATGTTAAGCCAGTCACGCGTTGACTGACCGATCACCCCGTCCGCATGTAGCCCCTGCCAGGACTGAAAGCGTTTTACCGCTTCGACCAGCTGACGATCATAAGGACCGCGCGCTGCAGCCGTTGCGTGCGTTTTTTTCACCGGCTGAGCCGACGGGCTGACGGCGACATCATCGCCCGGCAGCGCGATATTGGGGCCACCATCCAGCATACCGGTACGCTGTAAAATTTCGCGCAGCGCAGCAATATCATTGCTCCACTGACCAGGGCGAAGGGACGCAGTATCTTTTAATTGCGGCCACGGGCGCGCATCGGCCACCAGCGCCAGTAACGACCGGTGCATTGCCGTATATTGCGGGTGGTGCGGAGCCAGGCTATTGATGAAACCAGGCAGTGAGTCCTTATCCAGCGCCAGCTGCCACTGATTGATAACGGAAAGAGCCGGCGACGCCAGCGTGTAGGGTTTGTCGCTATAGAGCCAGCGCTGCCCTTTTGTCTGAATACCTTCAACAAAATGCAGGTACCCCAGCATCGCATCCGACAGCACAATATCGCGCGCCAGCCCCGACACACCAGGATCGGTTAACAGCTCAACCCAAGCGGTAAATTGCGGCTGAAAACCGGCAATTGCCACTTCAGCCAGTTGTTGCTGAAACGCCTGCACCGCATCACGGTTGTCCCACATGGGTTTTTGCCCCCGCGCGGCATAGAGCGCAGCGAGCTGGTTCATATAGACCGGTGTCCAGTTCGCCGGCAATTGCGACTGCAACTGCGCACGCACTGCTGTTACTGAAACACCGGCAGGATAAGGTGTGATACCTGCCATCATTGCCGTCGCAGGCGACTGTTCCAGCGGCTGTGCGAGCGCGGTCGGTTGATCGCCCTGCGTGGCTGAACTATCAACAGGAATCACTTCAGGCTCATCGGCCTGCACACCAAACAGCGGAGCGAATGCAAATGCCAGACACAAACTCAGCGCCGACATTCGACGACCATACAACTTCTCAAGCAACATCCCTTGCCCCCTGTTTCTCTCACATTGCGCATGACGAATTCGTCAGCTTTCTATCAGTATATAAACAGCAAAAACCATTTGCCTGACCTGGTGTAAAGAAGTTTAAAGATAAAAAACCGGCAGGCATAGCGTTCAAAAATAAAAAAAGGGCGACACATATGCCGCCCTTTGCGTTCATCACACACGCTATGAAGCGTCTGCGGTACCCGGCAATGTTTCCGGTAGTTGCGCCGCGAAGCCGCGCAGACCGACCACATGCACATGTTCATGATTCTGGAAGACTTTACGTACCAGTTTATACGTTGTGCCTTTTTCCGGGCTGATGTTTTCCGGCGCGGCAATGATCAACTGCATCTCCAGACGTTCACACAGCTCGAACAAGGTCGCAATGGAACGGGCATCGAGACGTGCCGCCTCATCAAGGAACAACAGACGACACGGCGAAATATCTTTGCCGCGCAGGCGACGGGCTTCATCTTCCCAGCTCTGCACGACCATCACCAGAATCGACATCCCGGTACCGATAGCCTCCCCGGTGGAGAGCGCGCCGGATTCTGCACGTAACCAGCCGTCGGAGCCACGGTTAACTTCCACTTCCATCTCCAGATAGTTGCGGTAGTCCAGCAGCTCTTCACCAATGGTCTGCGGCGTGCGTTGGCCCATATCGATTTGCGGGTTCAGGCGCTGATAGAGTTTCGCCAGCGCTTCCGAGAAGGTCAGGCGGCTGCTGTTAAACAGATCCTGATGCTGCTCATGTTGCTCTGAAAGCACCGTCAGCAACGTGGCATGGCTTTCGCGCACGTTCACATTCAGACGCACACTGTTAACCTGGCCGAAGGAGACGCTTTGCAGCCCCTGGTTCAGCATACGAATACGGTTCTGCTCGCGCTGAATGGTTTTACGAATAATATTCGCCACACTGCGGGAGCTGATGGCCAGTTTCTGCTCGCGGGACGTCAGTTCTTCCGTCAGACGGCTGAGTTCGATCTCCATCTGTTCAATGGCTTCAACCGGATCATCAGTACGAATAATATCCTGACGGATACGCTCGCGCAGATGCTGATACACGGCGACGAAGAACTGGATCTTGCGCTCCGGACGTTTTGGATCTTCCGACATACGCAGTACATCGCGCAGATGCTCATTGTCTGATACTGCCAGACGCAATGCCCCCAACGCCTTATCCGACATCGAACGCAGTTCGTCAGCGGAGAGATAAGCCAGCTCACGGCGGTGCAAACGGCGTTCTACGCCATTGTCTTTCACCATGCGCATCACCGCACACCAGCCCGCTTTCGCGGTCACCACCTGCTCGCGCATCTCATGATAATCACGTTCCAGCTTGCGCAGTCTGCGTGTCAGGTTATCCATCTCCGCTTCACAGAATGTGAGCGCTTTTTCCAGTTGGTTGCGACGGGCACGGTTGGTAGAGAGTTGTGCATGCAGTTCGTCGCGGCGAATACGCGCCCGCTCTTCCGCGCCGCCATCCGCACGTACGCCGATCTCCTGCAACTCTTTTTGCAGATCGTTAAGCAGCTCTTTTTTGGTATCAAACGAACTTTTCAGCGAAGCCAGCACCTGGTTGTACTGACCATACTGCGCCGCATGGCTACGCATCGCTTCACGGGCTTTGGTTCGTTCCGCTTCCGCCTGCTCCAGGCGCTGACGCAGTTTTTCGTTGAGATCGTTGTTACCGTTAAACATTTCAGCCGCATCGGAATAGCTGAAATGGGCGCGGCGTTGCACCACTTCCGCCAGCACAAATGCCTGCTGGCGCGCCTCACGCTGCACCTGCTGTGAGGCGGCGTAATCTTCTTTTAACTGTTCAAACTGCTCCGGGTCGCTTTGCAGCACCGACACCATCGGCTCCAGTTTTGCCAGCTGGTTGCCAAACTGCTGAATAAAGCGGGCGGCTTCCTGCGCCTCATCCAGACGCTCCTGGATCTCATCTACGCGATCCGCCAGCGTATCGTCAGCCAGCAAGTTGATGCGGGGCAATAAGCGGTTAAGCTGCGCCACGCCCTCTTTCGCCTGCTCAAACTGTACACGGCTTTGCTGGTTGTCGTTCTCATGAGCGCTGATGGCGCGTTCCAGCTCACCGCGGCGGCTGTTGAGCGTACGGATCTCCGCTTCCGGATCGTCTTCGAACGCCACCGCCAGATGGCTGCCAATAAAGCGGCTGAACGCCTGATGCAGACGCTGCGTTTTTTGCACATCGAAAGAGAGGGTAGCAAAACGCTCCGCCAGCTCTTCACGTTCGGCGTGCAGGCTTTCAATGCGGCTTTCGCGGGCTGCGCGGCCAAACAGCGGCAGCGCCGGGAAACGAGAGTAGCGCCACTGGCGATCGGCAATCTTCACGACCACCGCTTTCTCCAGCTCATCAACGCTGAACACGCTGTCATCAAAGGATTGTGGATCCCCTTCAATCAAATAGAGATCTTCCGGGCAATCATCCAGGCCTTCCAGCATTTCGGCGATCTGCGACAGATCCGGCACCACAATGGCATGGCGCGAGGGGCCGTACAACGCAGAGTAGTACGGCGCATCGTCAATGCTGACATCATCGTAAATTTCTGACAGCAGCACGCCGCCAAAGCGTTCCGCCAGCGCATTCAGACGCCCGTCTTCCGCGCCGCCAGGCTGACTTAACCGTTCAATTTCGTCGTCCACTGCACGTTTGCGCGCGCCAATTTCGTCACGTTCAACGATGGCTTCCCGCTCGCGCTCCAGCAGTTGTTGCAGGTATTCGGTCACATCCTGACCGGATTCAAACTGCTCGCCGCTCTGCTCGCACAGTTGCGTCAGACTACTCTGCGCCGCCAGCCAGACAGGCGCGCGTTTGGTCAGCGACTGAATACGTGATTGCAGCTGCTCCAGTTCCTGACGCATCGCCATACGCTGTTCACCCGCGGCAGCGACATTATCGGACAGTGCAGCGATTTGCGCTTCCAGTTGCTGATGCAGCGCCTCTAACTCTTCGGCGTCATACTGCTTACCCTGGCGTTTGCAGAACTCCGCCAGCAAACGCTCAGCATCCTGCTGCTCACGCAGACGCTGCTCCAGCTCATTCAGACGCATACGTAGCGGCTGAACCTGCTCCGCTAAATGGCGCTGGTTAACACCATCGCGCAATAAGTCGCGGGCAACATCCCAGGCTTCATCACGGGCCAGCGGGCCATTGATGGCCGCCACCAGTTGATACGCCTGCTCAAACTGGCTGTGCGCCGTCTGGGCTACGCTCAGTTTCTGATCCAGTGACAGCAGTTTTTCTGTGGCTTCCTGCTCTTTCGCCTGGAAGGTTTCCAGCCATTCATCGGCGGTTTCTGCCGTCAGATCCGGCAGACGGCACAGCTCTTTCGCACGCTGCAACGCCTGCAGCGCCTGGTTGTACTGGATAGCGCGGGTTTGCTGTACGTCCAGCGCCTGCTGGTAGTCTGCAAGCTGGCTTTTCAGCTCATCCACTTCCAGTTCAGCCGCTTCGGCGCGGGCTTCGTTCTCTTCCTGGCGCTCGGCGGCTTCCGCCACCACTTCATGTTGCTCTTCGAGACGAATGCTCAGTTCGTCCAGATCCGCTTCGTAGCGTTCAATTTTTTCCTGCTGACGCAGTGCCGTCTGCACCAGGTTCAGGTGGTCACTGGCGGCCTGATAATCCGCTTCCAGATCCCCTTCCGATCCGGCGTGCTCAGAGAGCTCGCGCGCCATATCAACATGCTTGTATTGTTCCGCCGCCAGCTGCTGACGCGATGTAAACAGTTCACGACGAAACTCCAGCGCCTTGTCCAGATGCACCCGACGTTCGTTAGCGTGGCGCATATAATCCGCCGCCACGTAGTTAGTGGCTTCACTGATTAAATGCTTAAACAGATCGCGATCCGACTGAGTCACACGGATAGCTTCCAGCGTCATGCGGTTTTCGCGCAACGCAGCTTCCATGTCCTGGAACGCCTTACGGACACCGCCGTTTTCCGGTAACAGATAATCGCGAAGAGAACGGGTAATGGCGCTGGAGATCCCGCCGTACAGCGAGGCCTCAATCAGACGATAGAACTTACTGCGATCCGAAGCAGAACGCAGACGCCGCGCGACAATGCCCAGATCGAACATCAGCGCATGGTAGTCAGTAATAGAGTTGAACTGCTTAAACTGTACGCCTTCCATCGCATCCAGTTTGTCTTTCACTTCCTGCAGCGACAACACCCGCGCCTGGCGTTCGTTCAGGGTTTCAGTCAGTAACTGAGTCGGCAGCATGGCTGTCGGCAGGCCCTGAATGGCAAACGGTTTAATGTCCACTTTACGATCGCGACCGGCAACCTGCTGCAGACGCACCCCCACCAGCACACGCTGATGACGGGAGTTGATCACATCGAGCACCGAATAACAGACACCGGCTTTTAGCTTCCCGTGCAGACCTTTATCACGGGAGCCTGACGTGGCTCCGGCTTCAGTGGTGTTACGGAAATGCAGCAGCGTCAGATCCGGAATCAGTGCGGTGACAAACGCCGCCATAGTGGTGGATTTCCCGGCGCCGTTCCCCCCGGAGAGGGTGGTTACCAGTTCATCCAGGTCAAAGGTGCGGGCAAAAAAGCCGTTCCAGTTAATCAGCGTTAGCGAACGGAACTTACCACGATCGATCATTACTCTTCCTCCGAGCTATCCGGCTGATTGTCTTCAGGCTCATCATTGAGCTGCAGGTGGTTTTCGACAGGCATCGCTTCACCGTCGCGGATCATGCGCAGTTGCGCCTCACGCGGATCATCGCCCGAGCGGACATCCGCACCAAAGCGGAATACCGATTCAGTGATGCGGAACTTGCTGCTGTCATTTCCCATAAACCAGATCATGCCGAGACGGCGCAGACGGTTTAACGAGGAACGCACCTTTTCCTGCAGTTTTTGCCGGTCCAGGTCGGAACCGGTTGAGCGGTTATTCACCAGCTTCAACAGTTTCGGTTCATCCGCCAGCGACAGCAGCTCGTCATACAACTCCTGTTGGGTGAAGATCCCTTCGTTGGCCAGACGTTCCGGGCTGAGATAGAGGTAGCAGAGGATTTTGCCAACCATCATATCCAGTTCAGAAAGCACCGAGCGCGGGATAAGCGTGGTGGAACGCGGGCGCAGATAGAAGAAACCTTCCGGCGCGCGAATCAATTCAACGTTGTAGCGGGCGTAAAACTCTTCCAGGTACTCCTGGAAATCCATTAAAAAGGCGTGATTATCCAGCTCGTCGAGACCAATATGTCTGCCCGAGCGTAGCGCGCTGTCCAGCGCCGGAAACAGCGAGTTAGCCAGTGCCTGCGCCAGTTTAACCGGCATCACTTGTTCAATATTTGTCGATGACATGCGCCTGTACCTTGGCTCCGTAATCATTAATCGGCTGCCATTTCGGCGGCAGGCCGGTGAAATCTGCTTGCGCTACGCCGAGACGTACCGCCTGATCAACCACAATGCGCGCAATGTCGAAATGACGAACGCGCGGATACTGCGCCAGATACTCGCGGGCCACCAGGCCGAGATCCAACGGCACCCCTTTGGTCTTATAAATTGCCAGTTGCTGCTCGATCATCGCCGCAAGTTGCTCGCGGATTTCGTTAAACTCTTCGAACTCCAGATCCGGCGGCAGTTCACCGGTCACTTCTTCATCGCGCAGCGCCATCTCTTCATCGCGCATATCGAGTAAGCGGTCAGCATTGGCGTAGGTCAGTGCCCATGGAGCGTCGAAATAAGACTGTACCGATTGGCGCAGACGCTGGGCAAAGACGCGGTTTTTATCCATATCAATGGCGGTACGGATAAATTTATGCACGTGACGGTCATAACCGATCCACAGGTCAATCGCCTGTTGGCCCCAGCTCACAATACGGTCCAGCTTGCTTTGCAGGTTGAACACCAACTGGTCGAGGAACTCTAAATCGCTGTGCGCCATGGTTGCATCCTGGATGCGCAGCAAATTGGCCTGCAATTTGTCTCCGGCAGCTTCCAGCGTGTCCTGTAGCTCGCGCAAGGTGCCGGAGGTTTCCGACAACAACATTTCGCAACTGGAAATCGCCGCACGCCAGTCTTTGTTCAGCAACTGGGCAATGTCATCTTTCACCTGCTGCTGCTGCTCATCCATCACGCGCTGGGTGAGGTCGATACTGTCGAAGATCTCCGCCACCGAATATTTTAACGGCGCATAGACGTTACGGTGCCAGTGAAACTCATCACCGCCCTCGTCTGCTGCATCGGCAGCGCGTTTTAACTCCCCGGCCACGATCGACAACTGCATCGAGAGGCGCAGCGTAGAAAACTCACGCTGGCGGATGTAGTAGTCCGTGATGCCGATACCCAACGGCGTCAAACGGTAGATCGCATTGCCTTCCGTTAACTCACTGGTAAAACGGTTTAATAAACGCTGACGCACCATATCGTTAATGGCGTTGTTGGCGCGCTGAACGATGGTTTCACTGGTTTGCTCAAAAGCATCACTCACATAACGAAAGGCATCTACCAGCTCGCCTTCGCTCATTTCACCGTCCAGACGCTCGCCGTTAAGCGTGGCGACAGCCAGCAAAAAAGAGAGCCTGTCGACCGGCAGTGAGATGGAGAAATCATTTTTTCTGGCCCAGGCAACCAGTTCGGGGACTGTCTGGGAAAATTCACTCATCGTTTGTCCTTCCATCGATTTTCGGCCTAAGCGCGGTCACGTGAATATAGCGGCCGAGACTGATATACGGCTCCTGGCGACAATAGCGCGTTTCCAGTTCAAGCAACGCATCGAAACAGTCATGCTGCTGGTGTTTCTCGCGAAGGTAATCGTGAAAAACACGTACGCCGGTTTTCCCGGTTATCTGCCAACCAATGTCTTCAAGCCAGCCGTAGACATCCGCAGGAATGCGCGGATGGTCCGGGGAGAGAGTCCGCTTTTTACGTTTCGGCATACCTGCCCGCACGTAATCAAAATTCCCTGCCACCATATTGTGCATCAATAGCCCGTCAGCGTTATAGAACATCAACGACAACGCACCGCCAGGGCGCAACACCGACCATAGGGTCTGTAATACGCTGACGGGTTCCGCGACCCATTCAAGCACAGCATGAAACAATATCAGATCAACCGGCGATTCCAAATGCTGCGCAATGTCCTGAGCGGCGCATTGTACGAAATGCATGTTACCGCTCACACCTTTCTCGTCGGCCGCAGCCTGCGCGCGTGCAATCATCTCTTTCGACACATCGCACAGCGTCACCCGATGGCCCCGTTGCGCCATACGGATCGCCGTTTGCCCTTCTCCGCCGCCAGCATCCAGCACGTGTAATTTGCCTGGTCCCATTGACGCCAGCAATAGATCAAGATCCTGCCAAAGGATTGCCTGACGCAACTGACCCTTGGTGGTGCCATAGATATTGCGTGAGAATTTCTCCGCGATGTCGTCGAAATTTCGATCCTTCATGACCGCTCCACGCTTGCGACAAAACCGCTATTTTGTCACAGCCGTACCGATAATGAACCCATCCGATGTAAGATCCCCTGAAATCATCTGCTGTATGCTCAAAAAGGAGACGGATACGGTGCTTTTTACCCTCAAAAAATACATCGGCGGCCTGATGCTGCCCCTGCCTTTGTTACTTTTGCTGATCGGTTTGGGCCTCGCGCTGGTGTGGTTCAGCCGCTGGCAAAAAACCGGCAAAGCCGTTGTCACCCTTGGCTGGGTGGTACTGCTGTTGTTAAGCCTGCAACCTGTCGCCGATGGGCTGCTAAAACCGATCGAAGATAAATACCCGACCTGGCGCGGAACACAGCCCGTAAAATATATCGTGATACTCGGCGGTGGCTACACCTGGAACGACGACTGGGCGCCCAGTTCTAATCTGATCAGCAACAGCTTACCGCGGCTCAATGAAGGGATCCGTCTGTGGCTGGCGAACCCTGGCGCAAAACTTATCTTTACCGGCGCGGCGGCGGAAACCAACCCGGTCAGCACTGCCGAAGCGGGCGCGCGCGTGGCAGAAAGCCTGGGCGTGCCGCGTAGCGATATCATCACACTGGATGAACCGAAAGATACGGAAGAGGAAGCGGCGGCGGTCAAAGCGGCGATTGGCGATGTGCCTTTCCTGCTGGTCACCTCTGCCTCGCATCTGCCACGGGCAATGATCTTTTTCCAGCATGTCGGACTGCATCCGCTTCCGGCTCCAGCCAACCAACTGGCGGTCAGCTCGCCACTTAATCCATGGGAACGGGTTATTCCCTCCCCGGTCTGGCTACTGCACAGCGACCGGGTAGGATATGAAACACTGGGAAGGCTCTGGCAGTGGCTGAAAGGCAGTTCAGGAGAGCCAGGGGAGCAGTGATTTAGAGGCCAGTTCAAAGTTGGTGCGGCTAAATTGCCCGGTATTCACCAGTTGCGCCACTTCATCCCATAACAGATACAGCCAGCGTCGCCAGAGGAACGACTCCGCCACGGGCGCACGCTGTAAGTAGTGCCAGAGCAGATCTTCCGCCTGCGCGCTATCGACCAGGCGGAACAGTTCATATTCACGCGGCGCCCACAGCATAATACCCGGCCCGACCATCGCCAGTAACTGATCGCTACGAGCATCTTTCAGCATACTGCGCAAATTAAAGCTACCATGCACCAGCACGCAATTGTCGTTAAATCCTTCAAACAAAGTCGGCAGGCACTCCCGGGTGCGAAAAAGCACACGTTTATCCTGCATGGTCAGGCCGGTATTGTGATACTGATTCAGGGTGGTCCACAGCACTTCAACGCGTTGGCGGTACCAGGATGGCCAGATATTTTCCTGCGTGCTATCGACCGTTCCCACGCAGCCGTGACTGTCCTGCCGGTGCCAGGCGAGCAGCCCCTCGACAATCTGATCTTTCAGTTGCTCCCAGCGTTCCGGCGTACGTGCGGGCGCTTCAACGGGAACACCACGCAGACGCTCAATCAGCAGCACATCCGGCCCCGGATGCTCTTCATGGGTCATGACGCCATAGACCACCGGCATCCGCACCGTACCGCTGCGTGCGAGCATTGAAATTTTCCAGGCCAACTGTCGCGCAAGACCCGGCGTGGAGAAAGTTCTCGCCAGTAATGGCATCGGGTTGCCCTTACTGTCATATAAGGACCAGAGTGCCGAGTCAGGTTTTTCGCTGACGCACTCCATACGACTCAATTTTTCTCCCAGCAGATGACTTAGTTCGGCGCGCAGTTGTTCCATAGCAGATGCCCTCATCAAGACTACTGCTTTTATAATGAGCGCCAGGGCGAGAGATGTCACCCTGATGAGATCAAAACAGTTTAAGAATTTGACTATTTGAAGCGAAATCCCCTTCGAATGAAGGGGATGAGGAGATTAATGCAGTTCTGCCCGAACGCGTTCCAGATCGTCTTGCGTATCGACACCGGTGCCGGGGACAACGCTCGCCACTGCGACATGTATTTTCTCGCCATACCAGAGCACACGCAGTTGCTCCAGCATCTCAATCTGCTCAAGCGGACTGGTTTGCCAACTGACATAACGGCGGATAAAACCGGCGCGGTAACCATAAATACCAATATGGCGCAGAAAGGTATCGCCAATCGTTTCGCGGGAAAGCGCAAAGCGATCGCGATCCCAGGGAATGGTGGCGCGAGAAAAATAGAGTGCATAACCTTCGGCATCCATCACCACTTTCACGGCGTTAGGATTGAACGCTTCTTCCGCACTGTGAATCGGCACCGCCAATGTCGCCATGCCAACATCGCGTGCGGCCAGATTATCTGCAACCTGGCGAATAATGGCCGGCGGGATCATCGGCTCATCACCTTGCACGTTGACAATCAGAGTGTCATCGCTGAAACCGCATTTTTCCACCACTTCCGCCAGCCTTTCAGTACCGGACTGGTGATCGACGCGGGTCATGCAGACTTCGCCGCCCACCGCTTCCACTGCATGCTTCACCGCTTCGTTATCCGTGGCAACGATGATGCGTTCAGCCCCCGACTCACGGGCGCGCTCCAGCACATGCACCACCATCGGTTTACCATTAATATCCACTAAGGGCTTACCCGGCAGACGTGTTGAAGCATAACGAGCAGGAATTATCACCACAAAACTCATGGACGGTTCTCTTCGGCAGTTAACGAACGCGCTTCGTTTTCCAGCAGCACGGGAATGCCTTCACGGACAGGAAAGGCCAGGCTATCCACTTTGCAGATCAGCTCCTGCTTATCCTGGGTGTAATACAGTTTGCCGTTACAAACCGGGCAGGCGATGATTTCAAGTAAACGGTGATCCATTTTTCCTCCTGATGCACCGACGATTAACGGGTTAAGCTTAACATATTCAACTCTTACACCGCGCCTGTTTCCAGACCAGCGCGCAATGCCAAAAAGAGCCCTTCCGGCAGACGGGAAAAGGTGACCCGCTGCGCGCCCTGCCAACGGGCAAAATCAGTTATTGCAGCCTGCAGCCCCTTTTCCAGAGCATCAGTCGGTTTCACCCCCGCTTCAAGATAGAGCGCAATAACCTCCAGTATCCCTTCTTTACGGTGCATTTTGGCATCCATACGCCCGACAAGCCGACCGCGATGCAGCAGCGGCAGAACAAAATAGCCGTATTGCCGTTTTGGCGCAGGGGTATAGCACTCCAGTCGATAGCTGAAATCAAACAGCTGTTCTGCTCGTTTACGATCCCAAACCACCGGGTCAAACGGCGAAAGCACCGCACTGTGCGTGGCCCGCAGTTTATCGGCCTCGGCCTGCTCTAAAAGCGGCAACAGCGATGCGTGCAGCCATGCCGGACCAATGCGCTCAATGTTGACGGGGTAGATCTGTTGCGCGGCCTGTAACCGCTCCAGCAGGATGGGCAACGCAGGTTGACGCAGGCGATAGTAATCTGCCAGCCACTGAGCACGAAAAATCCCCAGGCTACGCGCACTATTCTCCAGCATGCGATATTCGGCTTCGGCTTGTGGTAACAGGTCGCGCGTATCATCCCAGTGCGGCATGACCCGATGAGTTAAATCATAAACACGCTGAAAATTCCGGCGCTCAACCACCATTACTTGCCCGGCGGTAAAGAGCCCTTCGAGATGGCGTTTGTGGGGTTTCCACTCCCACCAGCCGCTGGTGCCTTTGCGGGGATGTTCGAAATCCGCCGAACGTACCGGGCCATTTTGCCGGATATGTGCAATAAGCTGCGCGATTTCGTCCGCATGCTCGTCCATCCATGCCTGGCGGTATTTCCATCCCATGTTACCCGGTGACAGCATGCGGTGGCGCATCAGCGCAAAATCCTCACGCGGTAAAAAACAGGCTTCATGCGCCCAATATTCCATCAACTCGCCGTTTTTCAGGGCATCATCCAGCCAGTGCGGCGGATAATGACCCAGGCGGCTGAACAGGACCAGATAAGGGCTGCGAGCAACAATGTTGATGGTATCAATTTGCAACAGCGACATACGCTGAATCGTGGTGAGGATATCTGCAGGTCTGGCGCGCCGCGAGGGTTTACGTAATAGCCCCTGGGCGGCGAGATGCAGATGACGGGCGGCGGTCAGTGAAAGGTGCGGCACAGACATGGGAGTTCCTGTTAAGTCAACAGGGCGCAGCCGATGCAACAGTCGTCAGCGCGCCAGAGTGAGCAATTCCTGCAATAATTTCTCCGCCTGTTCGCCGTCCAGTTGTGCGTCTACAGGCAAATACCACCAATTGTCTTCGGCAAAAGCACGGCACTTAACGGCATCTTTCTCGGTCATGACTAATGTCTGCCCGGGTTTCACCAGTGCGTGGACATCATTATGGGTGAGCGCCTGATGATCGGCCAGTGCTACCGTCTTCTCCAGCGTTACGCCGCTCTCAGTCAGGGTGGTAAAAAAACGGGGGGGATGACCAATACCCGCCATCGCCACCACATGCTTCAGTTCGTGGACGTCACGGCGCTCACCGGTACGCAGGTTGATAGCCATCCCAGGCTGCAGACGCATCGGGATTTCACCGTGCTTTGCCACTCCACCATTGGTGATGATGGCATTGACTGTTTTCAGACGTGATGCGCGTTCGCGCATCGGCCCGGCAGGCAACCACCAGCCATTGCCGAAGCGCCTGACGCCATCAATGACCACAATTTCCATATCGCGGGCAAGCCGGTAGTGCTGCAAACCATCATCCGTAACAATAAGTTGCACCGGATGCTGCGCCAGAATCGCTTTCACAGCTTCGGCCCGTACAGGCGAGACGGCAACCGGCACCCCCGTGCGCTGATAGATCAACACCGGCTCGTCCCCGGCCTGTGTCGTAGCAGTAGTTGGCGTTAATAAAAGAGGATAGCGATCCGCTTTGCCACCATAGCCACGCGAAACCACGCCAACACGAATGCCACGCTGCTGCAACTGTTCCACGAGCCAGATGACCACCGGTGTTTTACCATTGCCGCCGGCGGTCAGATTACCCACCACAACCACCGGAACCGGTGCGCGCCAGGCTTGCTTCAGGCCCAGACGATAGGCAAGACGGATGACACCACTCACCAGGCCATAGAGCCAGGAGAGCGGCAACAGCAACCGCCACAGCGGCGATTCACCGGACCAGATGCGTGCAATCATTCGCCAAACTGCATCTTATGAAGCTGCGCATAGACGCCACGCTGCGCCAACAATTCGGTATGGCTACCGCGTTCAACGATGCGACCATCCTCTACCACAACAATCTCATCCGCTTTCTCAATGGTCGAAAGCCGGTGAGCAATAACCATAGAAGTACGGTTTTTTTGCAGCTCGTTTAACGCCGCCTGAATAGCCCGTTCAGACTCGGTATCCAGCGCGGAGGTCGCTTCATCAAGGATCAGGATTGGGCTGTCACGCAACAACGCGCGGGCAATCGCGATACGCTGACGCTGACCGCCAGAGAGCAATACACCGTTTTCACCGATGATCGTATCCAGGCCTTGATCCATTTTATTGATAAAGTCGAGGGCATAAGCCATCTTCGCAGCTTGCTCAATCTCTTCGCGGCTGTACTCTTCGGTACGCGCATAGGCGATGTTGTTAGCAACGGTGTCGTTAAACAAATGGACATTTTGCGACACCAGCGCCACCTGATCGCGCAGTGAAGAGAGTTTGTACTCACGCAGATCGTGGCCATCCATCAGGATTTGACCTTCGTCGATATCATAAAAACGCGTGATCAGGCTGGCCATCGTCGATTTACCGGAGCCAGAACGCCCCACCAATGCAACGGTTTTCCCCGCAGGGATTGTCAGATTGATATTGCGCAGCGCGGGCGTTTCCCGTCCCGGATACGTGAACGTGACATTGCGGAATTCGATATCCCCGCGGGCGCGTTCAATCACACGAGTGCCTTCATCTTTTTCCTGCTCGCTATCGAGGATGGCGAACAAGGTCTGGCAGGCAGCCATACCGCGCTGGAATTGAGCGTTGACGTTAGTCAAGGATTTCAGCGGGCGCATCAGCGCAATCATCGAAGAGAACACCACGGTGATCGTACCGGCCGTCAGCGTATCCATCACGCTCGGGAAGCTCGCGGCATAGAGCACAAATGCCAAAGCAAGAGAAGCAATAAGCTGAATGATCGGGTCTGAAATGGACGAGGCTGATACCATTTTCATCCCTTGCAGGCGCATCTTGTTGCTGACTTTATCGAAACGACTCGTTTCTACTTGCTGACCACCAAACATCAGCACTTCTTTATGCCCTTTCAGCATTTGCTCCGCACTGGTGGTCACCTGCCCCATGGTGTTTTGCATGTTTTTACTGATGTTGCGGAAGCGTTTGGACACCACGCGAATAGCAAACGACACAATAGGTGCCAGCACAATCAGGATCACCGACAGTTGCCAGCTATACCAAAACATCATAATAAACAGGCCGATGATCGACGCACCTTCGCGCACCACTGTGATCAACGCACTGGAAGAAGAGGACGCAACCTGTTCGGAATCGTAAGTAATTCGTGACAGCAACGTCCCCGTAGACTGTTTGTCAAAGAAGGAAACAGGCATCCCCATCATGTGGCCGAACAAACGGCGGCGCATGGTCATTACTACTTTTCCGGAAACCCAGGAAATACAGTAGCTGGAGATATAACTGGTGATACCACGTAGGATCATCAGCCCGATAACCACCAGCGGCATCCACAGCAGCACTGAACGGTCCGTTTTACCAAAACCATCATCCAGTAACGGTTTGAGCAGCGATAGCATAAAAGTATCGCTGGCTGCGTTGAGGATTAACGCTATCCCCGACACGATCAGACCCGCTTTGAAAGGCGCAATGGTTGGCCAAAGTCGGCGGAAAGTCTGCCACGTGGAGAGATCTTTATCGTTCTGCATTCAAAAAACCAGCACTTGTTGAAATAGCCGCATATTCTACCTGTTATCGCTGGGGACGCCAAACCACTGATGATACCAACGAGGTAAAAGTTGATCTCGTAAGCTATGGATTTCCCAGCCCTGCGCTGAGAAAGCGATCGTTGTCTGCCCCTGGTGGGCAGTATCAAACCAGCGATAGCCTTGTTGGCGGTAGCGTGTCGTCACTTTTGCCGAGGGTAAGCGCCAGGCGTTATAGCGTGAAGCCGACGCCAGCGCAGCGTTACCACCGATGCGTTGGATAAAAGGCAGCGTTGATGAGGTATTGCTCCCATGATGGGGTACCTGCACCAGTGTGGAAGCAAGATGTTCCCAATAATGACTCAGCATCGCCATCTCCCCTTGTGCCTCAATATCACCAGTCAGCAAAATACTGTTCTGACCATCATCTACCCTCACCACGCATGAACGGTTATTACCCTGGGCCGTTGAGCCTTGCAGCGGCCAGTGAACGCTGAAATTTAACCCTTGCCACTGCCATTTTTCACCACGGAAACAGGGATGATGTCCCGCCCAGCCTAACGGGCTTCGCACCCACATCCCTGGCCAGTTATTCAGTAAGCTGTTCAGTCCTCCACGATGATCCAAATGTTCATGACTCAGAATAACGCCTTCAGGCTCAAGCGCATGCCAGCGCAACCACGGGATAATTAACTGCTGCCCGCTGTCGCCACCCGGCCAAGCCGAGCCAGTATCATAAAGGATCGCTTTACCGTCACGTTCAATCACCAGAGCAAGCCCATGCCCGACATCCAGCATGTGTACTGACCACTCCCCGCTCCGCTCACTTCGCCAGAATGGAAAAGCCAATATCACCAGACATGCCAGGCAAACCGCGGGCATAGTACGCCACAGGTTCAAACGCCAGGCCATCAACGTGCACCAGGGTACCCATGCCAGCCACTGCCAGCGCATGTCAACATTTAACCAGCCCGGAGGGAGCCAACGTAAAAAACTGAAGAGTATTTCCAGCGTGTTATCCGCGACATACCAACAGACCGTCTCCATTATTGAAGGCCCGGTTAGATGCAGCACCATCCCCAACAGAATGAAGGGTACGGCCACGAAGGTAACCAACGGGATAGCTGCCAGGTTCGCCACCAGAGAAGTGAGGCTGATGCCGTGGAATATCGACAACTGGATTGGCAAAAGCAGCAGTGTCATACCGGCCTGCAGATAGACAAGGTTAATGCAGCCCCTCACCCACCCGCGCAGGTCTGTACCAGGAATGGGGAGCCACTGATACCAAAACAGTAACGAAGCCACCGCAAAAGCAGATAACCACAGGCTGTCAGAGAGAACGGCAAGCGGATCGGTAAACAAAATAGCCGCCACACAGCATAGCCATACCTGCCAGGGCGACCACAGACGCCCCGAAAGTCTCAACGCAGCCCAGACGCTTAACGCCACCGCCGTGCGTAGAGCCGGAGGTTGTAACCCCGTCAGCCATGCATAGCCAATCGCGCCGCCCACGCTTAAGAGCAACGGCAACCGCCAATCAATCCAACGGACGGGAAGGAAAAACTGCACAGCGCGTACGATAAGCCACACCAGCATAGACGCAAGTGCGATATGCAACCCGGAGATCGCCATCAGATGCGCCGTGCCGGTTTGGCGCATCGCGTTTTTCACGTCACTGTTCAGCGCCGAGCGCTCGCCCATTCCCAAAGCCAGGATGACTGGCTGCCAGGCGTATGGAACCAGCCGTTCCGTCAACGATTGCAGATACCCGGCGCGCCAGCTACAACGTGCGTCCAGTATTCGGGCATGAATGATCCGCCCGCTTAAAGGTTGATGGGATGCCAGAGCATAACGTTGGGAGTCAAAACCACCTTCGTTAAGCTGCCCGTGCACCGGACGAGCACGAATCGTCATCGCCCAGCGTTGCCCGCTACACGTCTGCCGGGGAAGATACTCCCCGTAAAAAGTAATGCCGGGCGCAGGGTAAAGGGGTACGCCATCCAGACGGAGAATTTTCCCCTGATGGCGGGTCATGTTGTCGGTTTCGGTGAGTATCACCTCAACATGGCGATTACCACCTGACAGATGTTGGGTCGGCCAGAGGGTTTGCTGTGCGGCGAGGATCCCCCAAACAAAGAACAGGAGTGTGAACCCGCAGTAACGCACCACCGGCTTTTGGCTGTACGCGAACAGACACCCCAAAGCCAGTACCCACCAGACAAGTCGGATATCCGGTAATGCAGGCAACCACAGCAGTGGCAAAATGCCGGCTATAATACAGGCGCTGAGCGCGGGTAAGGTCATGCACACCTCCTTGTTGCACAGGAAGTATGCGGCGTTGCAGTTGCAGTGTCTTGAAAGTGATTACGCTGTTGCGGCACCGGCTGGTAAGTTTTTACAGCGTTACATTTTACGCATAAAGCATTACGAGCTGGGCCCCGAAAAATTCAGACTGGCACAAAGTAAAAGACCACCTTCTTAGAAGGTGGCTTTTGAGAATGCCCCCTGTAAGGGGGGCTATTGTCACTTTCCGCTTACTACTCTAGCAATTCCA
>NZ_FMAY01000026.1 GCF_900094925.1 Kosakonia oryzendophytica
CAAGCTCTGCTTTCTGGTCTTTCAGTGAGCGGTGATCAATACGCGCATCGATGCCAGCCTTTTGCATGTGCTCGTTCGCTGTGTCCGCCCAGCTCTTGCGCCAGTCTTCGAGCTGCTCTTTGCTGTTCCATTCTCTGACCTTCTGACCGAACCCCGCGCCGTCCGGGGTAAGGCTGCGAGTGGTTAGCATTACGTGAAAATGTGGATTGTCGCTATCGAGCTTATGAAAAGCTATATCAGCAATCATTCCATTTTTAACAAAATGCTCTTGGCAAAAATCTATCGCCAGCGCCTTTTTTTGTTCGTCTGTCATTTCTACGGGAAGCGCAATATTAAACTCGCGTGCTAACTGAGCATCTTTTCTTTTTTCGCATTTTTCTATGGTATTCCATAAGTATTCCGGCTTTAAAAAATTACGGTCTGCGCCTTCTGGTATTAATATCACACTGTCAGAAACTCCCTTTTTTTTGCTGTAGTCGTGGATCTCCCCTGTATGCTCATCTGTTAACTTTTCGCCGTGACGATAAGCCGCCGCTGCTACGCTACTGTGTCCTTTCGATCTTGTTATTGCTTGCGCACTCATATGAAATATTGCCATTTTTTTTACCTCTATTATTGAAAGCACATATATAAAAAAATAAGTGAAACTATTTTTGCATTATCAAAAATCAATAATGTAATATGAGCATAAAGCGAGTATTCATTATTATATTTTTGATTTTGTTTTCCCCCCATTTATGGGGCGCACACATTCGAAGAATGTATAAGTGCGCTATTGTAGTTTTTAGCAAAACTAAAATAGCTGCTTTACGTAAACCGTTTATCAAGAAAATACGCGCTTTAGAAATGAAATATATATAACGCGCTTTACTCAAATAAAAAAATATATTACTTAATATATATAACAGAAAACCAAAAAAATAAAAGGGGTGTGAAATGAATAGTATTGACGAAAGAATAACAGAAAAATCAATAGAGCTTGTTAATTTATTTATGAAAAAAATAGAAAGTGAAGATGCGACAGCTAATTCGCACGTTCGCGGAGTTAAAGCAGTTATTATTTATGATGAGATTTTGACAAGAGGTAGCGTTGCTATTTCTTTAGACTGTATTACAGAACCAAAAAAAAAGGAATAAAAAATGATTGGGAATAATAATGACGATTACGACGATTATGCTTACGACGAAGACACAAAAACAGTACCTTTAAGTTGTGAAGATGATGAAGATTATTTAAGAGATAAAGATAAAGAAGAAAAATCACTTTTACAGAAAATGATTGAGTATAAAGATGAAAGCTCACTATTTGGTTGTTTATACGAAGTCTCTGGGGTGATCGGTCTTGCTATTCTTCTGTTTACAGGTTTTGTTTTTACTCTTCCTATTTTATTAGTGATTAGCTTGTTTGCGTTTTTCTTAACGATGAAAGAAAAGAAAGAAAAGAGGGATTTAAAAAATGGCGTTTAATATAGAAAAATATAATAAAGTTAAAAAAGAGCTTGAGCAAAAAGCAAACTTACTAAATCGAATGGAGCAAGAAATGAAAGCAGAGAAAAGAAAAGAAGATGCAGCGCGCAAAATAAAAGCAGGAGCTGAGTTAATAAGAATAGTTAGAGAGAATGCTAATGAGGATTTAGATTTTGTTAATGATATTGCGCTTTTAGTGGGGGCTTTAACTAATAATCAGTTATTGAGAAAAATACATAACGAGCGCGAATATTTGAGAGAACAGGGCGATAAGAAAATAAACGAGTGGAAACTTAAAAATAATAAAAAAAGGAGTAAAACAGATGAATAAAAGAGAGGGAACGGCGGATATGATGAATCGTCTTAACTTCTATGATACGTCTTTTGCTTGCTTACATTTTTTAATGATAGATTTTGATAACGACATGCAAGAAATGAAAAGAAAAAAAGATTTTCATCCTTTGATGCTTTTGAATAAACACGATAGAGCGAGTTTATATTTAGAAATATTAAATATTATTAGAATATCACTTGCTAGCAAAATGTTAGATATTCAAAGCGAAGAACTGTTAAGCGCTGATTTATATTTTCATAAAAAAGACGAGTTAGATATAGCTGAGGATGCGAGAATAATCACCTATGTATTTAGAGACTTTGTAAAACAAAGAATAGAAACAGCGATTAAAAACATTGAAGAAGAAAAAAAAGGTTAAAAATATATGAACTTCTTAGTTGAGTTATTTGCAAAAGCAAAACCAGCAGTAGACGACGGCGGCGGCAGCCTCATCCCAGCCGCGATGGGTTTTTTTATTGTTGCTTTTTTTGTTGCCATTATATCTTCTGTTGTTTCATCTGCATTCAGAGGTGCAAGTAAATCAGCAGAAGTGAGTATGAGCAATGCTAAAAAATATCACATCGCATTAATAAAAGAGCAATATAGAAGAAAGAAAGGAGAATAATATAATATGGAATATGAATATTTGCTGGGTGTGATATTTATTCTTTTATTCTTATCTGTTTGTATTTTCTCGGTTTTGTATGCTCCTGATATTTACCACTGGCAGCATTATAACTTTTTTAGATTTAAAAACTGGTTAAAGTACGGCGGTAAGAAAAAAGACATTGAGGAAGAAAAAATAAAAAAGGAAGTAAAGAAAATGACTATTGATAATATTTTAAAGCTCCTCAAAAAATACAATATTGATTTTGATGGCAACGAGTTATTAAAAGCCACATTTAATATTAAGATGAAATACTACAGATTAATACTGGCTGAAAAAGAAAGATTGAAAGAAAATAAAAGAATTGATGAGTTGCTAAGGCAGAAAATAAAAAAAGAAAAAGATGATTTTGACGCTGCGGCATTTCAAAGAAAAGCCGATGAACGCTTTAAAGAGTTTATGAAAAATCGCAATAAATAATCTTAGATCTCAACTTGTCAAAAAAAATCAGGGAGGTTCTGCGCGTAGCGCGGATACCCTTATTTTTATTGACAACTCACCAGATAAAAAACACTTCCAATAGGTGGGTGGTTCACGTAGTGAGCCATCCCGCCTGTTAAGCCGCCTTTAAGCCCTTCCCTGTGTTAATCTCTGGCCGCTGGCCTCCTGCCGTTCCGGGTGGGTTTGTGTTTATGTGTACGTGGCAGGAGAGCCAGCCCTGCAGCTGAGTCCGGGGGGCATTTGACGCCCCGCCCTTGCCCTTTGGTTTTGGGTTTGGGGAGTGAGCGAAGCGAGTGACCTACTTCCCTTGTTTAATAAGAAACAAATCAGATTTGCAAAACACCCTAAAAACGGCCTCGCAGCCCGCACCATTGCTGGATTTCTTACTTAAAAAAAAGGTTGAAAAAGGTTGAATGGCGGAGTTGTTTTTGTTTAGAAAATAGGCGCTATCGGTCTTCTCTAACGTGCCATAAATCCACGATGTAAATCGTGTTTTCCGGCTCTACGATCTGATAGTGGATCTCGTAGTCATCAATAACGAGTTTGCGCACTTCGTCCGGCTCGTATAGTTCAAGATGAACGCCAATGTATGGCGCGAACTGTAGGCCGTCTGTGGCGGTGGTCAGGCGGTCGGCTACTTTGTTAGCTCGCCGCCTGCTGTGTTGTAATGAGAAGTTGTAAACCCGCGCTAAATCCTGCTGCGCCTTGTGAGTCCATCTAACGATCATCTACTAGCCTTTAGTGCTCTTACAAAGTCGTGCATCTCTTCATTGCTGATTGTGCGCCCTGCTCTCACGTCCTCCAATCCCTTGAGGATCTCTTGGTGGCGGCGTTCGTAGTTGTGTATCAAGTTGGTCAGGGCTTCACGTATCAGCCAGCTTTTAGAGCGATCGAGATCTTTCGCCAGCGCGTCAACCTTGCGAACGAGAGAGCGCGGAACCTCTGCACTGATGGTCTGTTTTTGAATGCCGGTCATAGCATCACCTCTTAAACGTCATTAGGGGTTATTAAGTAGTTTAGCATCCTTAAAAATGGGATGGCACCTTTAAAACTGCGGGTTTGATGGGGTGTTTTTGGGATGATGAGGATCAAAAAAACTGATAAAAGGCATACTATGGGACAGCACTACACTTTGCCCGTTTTTATGGTGTGATTTTTGGGATGGTTTATGTCGCTTAGACGAAAAACGGGCGTAAAAATGGGATGAGGCTGCACTTTGAGCGGTTTTAGGTGTTTGGAATGGGCGGTTGAGGTGATCGGTTTGTAGACAAAGCGGCTGCTAAGTGATTGACAGAAATAAAAAACCCCTTAGAGTTGAACTTGCGACGGTTCCATACAATAAGGGGTTTTTTATATGCTTTCAGGAGAAAGATTAAGCGCAATACGCGCGAAAGTCAATAGAGCGCAATGCTCACAAAATAAAAAAAGTGCAACACTTTCAAGCGTTTCTATTAATGGTGATCGAATCACAGAACGCAAAAAAGAAAGTTTTAAGACTGCTAATAGTTTTATTATTCGCGGCAAGATTGAAGAAAATGAAACTCTCACTAAGCGCGGTGAACGTTCTTTAAACTGTGCGCAACAGCGTTATGTGGTTGTTGTGAATGGTAAGGCGCATACTGTATTTACTCACCGCTGCCGCTCCCGTCATTGCCAGAACTGTCAACGAATAAAAGCTTTTGTCTGGCAAGAAAAAATGAAAGAAATAATACCAGAGCTTTCTATTAACTTTAAAAATGGAAAGTATTTATTTATTACTTTCACTGTTAAAAATCCAAAAATAACAAATCTTCGTTTAGTTCTTAAATGTATGTCTCGTGCTTATGCGAAGATGTTTCAAAGAAAGGCTTTTCGTTTTGTTGTGGGTGGCATTCGCTCTACTGAAATCACCAGAGGTAAAAGCGGAGATGATGAAGCACATCCACATTTTCACGCGATTATATGTTTAAAAACTACTTATTTTAAAAAAGAAAATTATTTGAGCGCTGACGAATGGGGTAGACATTGGGGCGAGTGCTTAGAAGCTGAGTTCAAAAAGGAAGGTTTAGAATATAATGCTGCTGATTATCCTAAAGGGTTTCCGCGCGTAGATATTCGCGTAGCTAAATCAGCAGACGGAAAACAAGAAATAACAAATAAAAATATTGCTGAACACGGCGATCAGCTTATAAATTACGTTTTAAAATATTCGATAAAGGGAAGCGATTTATTAAAAGACGGCAAAGCTGATAAATGGTTTTGGGAGTTCGATAAACAAGTTAAGGGTATTCGTATGATTGCGCCCGTGGGCGTAGTAAAAAAAATGCTTGCTGATTTAGAGCGCGATCAGTTTGATTATTATAAAGAACAAGAGAAGATTGAAAAACTAATCGCTGATGATGTGAACTTTAAAGCGGATAAAGCAGTATTTAAAAAAGAAGATGATTTTGATTATTATATGGAAAGCAAAAAAGATCGCTTTCAATATATTATTGAAGCTATCGAGGCAAAAGCGTATAACTATCAATGCTATTATAAAGCGTTATTATCTGACCATCTTTTAGCTTTTAGATCTGGTATCGATGGGATTATTGAAAACTTCAAAAAAATAAAAAATACAAAAACAAGAGAAGGTTTTGAGATATTAGAAAAGGCGGAAATGGGTCTTGTTAAAATACAATGCGAAAGGATAGAGCGTTTACAGTTTATTTGTGATGCGCTTGTAAGGGTTGGTTTATATAAAAAGATGTCTGATTTTGAATATGTGAATATACATACAAAAGACAAAACAACTATAGCTAAAAATAATATCGTGGGTGTTATGAAAGCAGTTGAAGAAAAACTCTTGAATGATTTCAATCAAGATTTTATGAGACTTGAAAACGCTAAATCTCAAGATGTTTTTAATACTGTTGTTGATAGAGTAAATGAAAAATCAGCACTGATTAAACTTGTAAGAAATGAGATTTTAGCTGCGGGAGCATATGCTTATGATGCTGATAACTGCGAATATATAGATCTTGAAACTAACGAGCGTTTAGAAGTTATAGCAACTATAGAATAATAGCTCTTGCGAGCTATTATTTTAAACGTGGTCTATTTATTTTGTAGTTGTTTTCTTCTTCTTCATCTTCTTTATTAATCGCGTTTTTCATCTTGCTAAACTTATTTTTAAACTCAGTTTTAGACTGTGCTTTAGTTTCTTGAGCAAAAGCAGGAACGCCGCCGCCGCTCGTCAGATATGCTTTTTTCTTCGCTGCCGATTCTTTATTTTCTGCTTCCTCTAACTCTTCGCGCTGCGCTTCTGTTAAATGCAAGTTCTTATCTGTTTTTTCATCTACAAGATTGATATTTGATCCTGACGCTACAGGAGCCGCTGCCGCTGCTGTTTTTTGGCCTCCCTGTTTAGCATCTGGTAAAGATGCGGCAGGGGAGGGAGCCGGAGCCGCTGGCGATGGCTTAAGCGTGTTTTGTTCAATGTGGTTAAGTGCTTTAGCTTCTTGTGACACTTTCACTTCTTGAAGCGCGTCAAAGCGTTCCAAACGCTCCGGGTTGCCGCTGTGGCCTCTGTGGATGGTTGCGGGGCGGTCTAAGCTGATAGCCTGCGCCTGTTGCTCCACGGTGGGGGAGGGGATAGCGTCAAGCTCTGCTTTCTGGTCTTTCAGTGAGCGGTGATCAATACGCGCATCGATGCCAGCCTTTTGCATGTGCTCGTTCGCTGTGTCCGCCCAGCTC